>NZ_JAUBPT010000325.1:0-2413 GCF_036700905.1 Microcoleus sp. S13_C3
TAAGTATCCCTTTTGAACCGGGAAAAGTTGTTCATTTTCCTCCGAGTGAATGTGCAATTTGTCCTCTGAGATCCGACTGCACAAATAGTAAAAGAGGACGTAGTGTATCAATTCATCCTGATGAAGCTTTAATGCAAGAGTTGCGAGCGCGTCAATCCACTACCACTGGTCGTCTTGACTTGAGAAAGCGTACTACAGTTGAACATTCTCTAGCCCATATTGGTCATTGGCAGGGGGACCGTGCCCGGTATCTTGGACAAAGGAAAAATCTCTTCGATTTACGTCGAGTCGCTGTTGTCCATAACCTCCATGTCATTGCTCGAATCTCTAAGCTTTTGCCAATTCAACCGGGCATAGAGTCGAATTCATTGACCGGGTAATTGCATACATCTCTTTTGTTGTCAACTTCTAATACTGTACCGACGCCCTAGAAGGTTATAGGTATGACTCCGGTATCCGAAACACAAGCGACTATTATCCGTACAGAGCGAGGACTGACGATTTCAGGCACTCGATTGACTCTCTACGATGTCATAGATTTTCTGAAAGCTGAGTATTCACCAAAATTGATTCGTAATAAATTTAACCTGACAGACGATCAAATTAACGCTGCTCTGTCTTATATTGAAACAAACCGCGCTCAAATCGAAACAGAGTATCAACAGGTATTACAAACAAGAGCAGAAATTCGCTCCTATTGGGAAAATCGCAACCGCGAACGGTTCGATCGCATTGCAATGATTCCCCGCAAACCCGGACAAGAAGCTCTCTGGGCAAAACTTGAGGAGCAAAAAGCAAGACGTGTCGCACAGAAACAATGACTTTCCTAGTTGACTACAATCTTGACGGCTATGCTCTTCTTTTCCTCGGAATTTTGACAAAACTCGGCTGGGTTGAACTCGTAAAGTCTTGAGCAAAATGCCGTGAGACTACTTGCCGGAGCAGGTAAGATGTCCAGACCGCAATTTAAACTTTGGTTAGCAATCTGAGATTAACATATCGCGCTATGCTACCGTAGATACTTTTTCGTACTCTTCACTGTGTTTTTGCACTGCATCCCAAATATCAACTTTTTGCTGAAGATTAAGCCACAGTTGAGGGCCATTCCCCAACGCTTTCCCAATCCGAATTGCCATATCTACTGTAATTGGTCTTTGACCTAAAACAATTTCGTTGACACTACGGCGGGATACACCAAGTATCTCAGCAAACCTGGTTTGAGTCATTTCAATATCTTCAAGCACATCTGAAATGACCTCGCCCGGATGTACTGGTCTGACTTTCCTCCCTTGAATAATGTTTTGTATGTCTTTCATGCAACTTTCCTTACGGTTTAAGTTAAATTTTTAGATTGTGTGTTATGGGCTAGTGATAATCTTCGAGATCTATATCGTATGCGTTGTTATCCTGAAATGTAAAAGTTATACGCCAGTTACCTGATACCTTTATTGACCAAGTTCCCTGTCTATCACCTTTAAACTCGTGTAAATCATAGCCGGGTATTCTAATATCCTCTATAATTATTGCTGTATTTATTACTTCAAGCTTGCTCTTATCCTTTTTCAAGTTCTTTAGGAAGTCCTTTTGCATTACCTTCCCTCAATAATCTTTCTAATGCTTTATTTTAAAAAGTTTGTATCATGTGAAATAATCCTTCAATCAAGCCTGAATATCCTGTTCATAGCACTTATATATATTAATTAAAACTTTTTGTAATCTTTGAGATTACTTTACTAATGTAACCTATGAGGTTACAGATGTCAAGCCGAAAATGATTGCCAAAGAAAAAATCGCTCCAATCTACTAACAGGGCTGGATCAGGGAGAACAAAAAAGCGATCGTAGCGGCTGAGCTAAGCGGATGGTGTTGGCGGTCAATGACGCTCCCAAACTGGATTCGATCGCAACTGCGGTACAATTAAGCCTTAGACAGCAGTCTGAGCTAGAACATTTTAAGAAAATCCTAAAAGAAGGACATCATCATGGACTCGACAGCCCCCTCTCAAAACGTCATCGATTGTTTGCAGGTTATCTTGGATGCCACTGCATCGAAAAATTACGAGCTTTTTACCACAGTGGGGGATGCAGGCTACAAAGCGAGCATTACACAACAAATGTTTGACGATGTTAGCGAGCAGCTCGCTTCACGCCTGCAAAAGGGATACTCATTTAATTATTTTGGTGAGATAAAACAAGGTAATTGTCCGATTTATTTGTGGAAGCTGAGTTTTGAAGATGGTGGAGATGAATTTGTGGCACACATGACTATGAATGGAGACAAAGTTGCTGGGATTTTCATCGAATAATATATAGCCTTTCTCAGTAACATGAGGTACTCATAGGGCATAGGGCATAGGGCATAGGGCATAGGGCATAGGGCATAGGGCATAGGGCATAGGGCATAGGGCATAGGG
>NZ_JAUBPT010000326.1:0-2405 GCF_036700905.1 Microcoleus sp. S13_C3
TTGAAGACTGGATCGATAAACTCAAAGAAGAAAAGCCGTCCTAGAAGGACGGGGCTTGTACCCATTTCTTTGGTCAAAATCCACAGGAACGGCAACTTAGCATCATCATAGCGAGTATTTTCTCTTCTTGCCTGCCGCTCTAATTCTCTTCGCAAATCGAATAACTTACTGGTGCAGTTCCAGACTTCGCTGACAGTTATCGGATTACGAAACGGTTCAAATATTGCAGTTGTGTTGGCCATTTTTCCCAACAATCCTAGATTATGTGTGTATTCTGGGATTAGGGTGCCGGGAGTGAAATAGACATCGATTTCTCGGACTTCGCTGGTCACATCGCGACCGATATTGACTGTGCCGATGGGAGAGAGCATTTCTTCCAGGTATTCTTTGGCAAAGCGATCGTGAATGAATCGCGTCATGGAATTTATGATGGATTTTTATTACTGCATTCTATCATCATTTAATCGCTATGGGATTTCTGAGTTTAAAACAACATTCATTGCCGCTTTCCTGTTAAAAAAATTGTTAGGTGCGATCGCGCTGCCAGTTGGGTAAGTTCGTCTGATCGCTCTCTACTTACCTCCCAACCCCACGCCCAGTCCAGAAATTTGCCATAATAGTCTCAATGCCAAATTATACAACTACAGGCTAATTCTATGGACGGAAACACCGCATTTATCCTAAAAGTATTTTTGATCTCGATCGCCCTCTCCCTCACCATCAAATACGGCGGGCCCATTCTGTCTATACCCTCTACCGCTGCGATCGCCCTAATCGCCGTGTTTACCTGTACTATTATCCTTGCCGCACTGCTAAGCTGGCGATCGTTCAACATACTAAAATCAAGTTAATCATAGGAAAATAGCTTAACCAGAAATTACCCTCCTAAACTCCCTCATCGCTTCCACACTCGAAGCCATCAGCAAGCAGCGACACAGTAAGTTAATCTCTAAATCTGGCAAAACCACACTTGAAGAAATTTTTTCATAACCCTCAGAACCCAAGCGATACATAGCCAATACACCATCCTCCCAAAACCAGACTTCAGCAACTCCCAATACTCGATAGCCCTGCAATTTTTTGACAGTACCGCTAGTGAAGACTACTTCGATACATAAATCTGGGGGAGAATTTGAGGTTATGCGTCTGCCAATAAAATAAGATTCATCAGCTTGTGCAGATACTACCCCTTCCTTTTCTTGGGTAAAGCTTCCCGTAGGGGCAAACTCAATTTCATTTTCGGCGCAGTAGATACCCAGCAGCGTACAAATTGTCCGACTAAAAAATTCGTGTTCTGGGGAAACTGCCAATATTTCTACCTCTCCTTTGTAATAAAACAACCTCGTCCCTGGGGAGTCAGAAAACCCCTGTTCAATTAGCTTGAACTGTTCCCAGCTAATCCCGGACTGAATGAACCGTTGATCTAGTGGCTGTAAGAGTGTCTGTGCCATCATGCAAACCTCAATCAAGTTCTGGGTTTAAAACAACATTCATAAAGCATTAAATACTGTTAACGTTATTTCTGTGATAAGTTTAGATTGCCTTTTTTGCCCAAGGTGCGATCGCTCGATAAGCTGTTCTGCATTTAAATTATATGTCAAAAAACAATCCAACTCTTGTTGGGTGGCTTTGAGCAACGCCCGAATATACAATTTAAGTTCGCGGCGACAGCTTACCAGACTTTCAAGTCGGCATAATGTCGTCTAGTCTCAGTTGTAAATTGGGAAACAGGTGAGAAGAAATAGTATCTCCCAAGCGATATTGTTGCTGCTGGTATGCACCATTAACTAACTGGCAGACTGTGAAAGTCGGTTGCTTTGGGTTGCCGATAAATTGCCAACCACCCAAGCCACGAAAGTCCACAATCCAATATTCTGGGATATTCAAAAAAGCGTATTCTTCCACTTTTCTGGCATAATAATCTTGCCAATTAGTGCTGACCACTTCAGCAACAAGCTTCATGGTACTACCGTTACAAATAACTGGTTCTTTTTGCCAAAGGGGTTCTTGACCTAGTTCTGATTTATCTAAAACAACTACGTCAGGACGCAGCGCTGTAGCTTCAGCATAGAGTGGTTTGATTAGACAATTTTTAGGCACCAACCAGTTGAAGTTATCCCGAAAGATTTCGACATAAATTTTACCCGCAATACTCCCGGCAACAGCTTCGTGAGGGCCCGTAGGTGACCTGTCTCTGAGTTCTCCGTCAATTAGTTCATAGCGTGTATTATCCCCATATTGGGCGATAAACTCCTCAAAGCTAAGTAATTTGGCTGTGGTGTAGGTCATAGATCGTGTTTTAACGGGATGTAATTTAATTGTAAGTTTAGTTAAAACTGAGATATTGCACCATTCTCAATTAGCCGTAGGGGCGGGTTCGCCAACAGCCTTAAAGCTTGCAAATA
>NZ_JAUBPT010000327.1:0-2369 GCF_036700905.1 Microcoleus sp. S13_C3
AGAGAGTTCTCCGGGAGAGGCGGCTCTCCAGTTATTCAGCGCAGATGCGCCTAATGTACGACTTCACGTCGCACGCCTGTATTATCTTGGGTTATTTTCCTGACTGCTAGACATTTTGCTGATACCAATTCACTATGAAGGTACACTAAATTTAGGCTAAAAGTAGAGGAAATGCAATATGGCCAACAAATTTAATACCATTTTTTTAAAGATGTGATAGATTTGTGTAAAAAGTAAAGGATAGTATTACAATGTCGGGTCGTCCTCATATAAAAATTACAGAATCTGTAGAAGATTTGCGAGAAATCCTCAAGCAACAAAAAAAGATACTAGCTTATAATAAAGTTCAAATGCTTTATTTATTTCAGTCAAAACAAGTAGAAACTGTTCGGGAAGTATCCACAGTTTTAGGTAAAAGTGAGGCAACGATTCATCGCTGGCTCTCTCAATATAGAAAGAGCGGTCTGGAAAATTTGTTAAAAAATCGGCAGGTTTTCGGTCGCCCAAAAAAGTTTTCAGTTGAAATAGCAGCGACCTTGCAACAAGAGTTGAGAGACCCAGAAGGATTTAAGAGTTATAAAGAAGTTCATCTTTGGCTCTGGTTGATTAAAGGAATACCCAGTAGTTACTCGGCTGTCTATTCTTTAGTAAGAGGGGAATTAAAAAGTAAATTAAAAATTCCCAGACCTCGCAGTATTTCTCAGAAATCCACGGCAATTAATGAATTTAAAAATAACTTACATCAACAGATAAAAGCGTTACTAGACCAAGCTTCGCCTCAAGTAAACAAATATAAAAAAGTCAATTATTGGTGAGCGTGATGAAACGCGGCTAGGACTGCATACAGTTCGTCGGCGCAAGCTGACGCTTTCAGGCGTAAAGCCCGTGGGGAGGCATCAATGGAAATTTGAGTGTTTTTGGCTGTATGGGGCAGTATCGATCACTAATGGAAAAAGTTTTTTTTGGGAGTTTTCGCATTTAGACAAAGTTTGTTTTGAAGCATATTTACAACTTTTGTCAAGACAATATCCTCATGAATTACACATCATTCAAGTTGATAACGCACCCGCTCATAAGTTGGACTCATCTGAATTACCAGACAATGTGATTTTACTATTTCAGCCTCCGGCTTGCCCTGAAGTAAATCCCACAGAAAGAGTGTGGGAATATCTCAAAGATTTTTTAGCGAAAGTCGGTGTTTAGTAATCTTGACGAACTCCGCACAAAAGTTCAGGAAATTTTGGCATCTTTCACCGTGAGCGTCATTGGTTTTCTCACCGGATGGTCTTGGATTTTACATTCTTTATCTCTATCACATCTTTAAAAAAATGGTATAAGGTAGAAATTCAGGAAACGGTTGAGGAACTAGAGCATCGACTCCAACGGGCTATAACCGCAGTAAGTAAAGAAAAATTACTGCTATTATACTGGATTGCCACCAAAAGAATCAAAACAAGAGAAGAATTAGCCACGAGGCTGAAGCGAGACGAATCAACAATATATCGGTGGTTAAGAGCTTACAAACAAGGTGGAATAACCTCATTACTCACAGTTAAAAAATCTCCCGGGAAGACTCCACATATACCACCGTCCGTGAGAGAAAAACTAATCAAAAAACTGCAAGAACCAGAGGGGGAAACAAGTTATGGGAAATTACAAATATGGCTAGAAAAAGAATGCGGGATTAAAGTGAGCTATCAAGTCGTACATGACCTAGTTCATTATAAATTAAAAGCTTACCTCTCTCGTCCCAAGACCCCAAAGCAATAAGGTGAACGAAGTTGCACAGACCAACTTCAAAAAAAAACTGTGGGAGATTATCAAAGTAATGATTAAATATTTCGGAACAGGACAGCCTGTAAGGATATGGTGTCAGGACGAGAGTAGATTTGGATTGATTACTATGCAGGGCAGGATGATTACATTGAAGGGGATAAAACCCGTCGGGCAAAAGCAATGGAAGCGAGGAAACTTCTATGTTTATGGAGTTGTAGAGCCATCAACAGGTGAACAATATTATCAAGAATTTTCTCAGCTCAATCACAACTGCTTTCAAGAGTTTTTAAATGGATTTGCTCAAAAATACTCAGACTATTTCAATCTAATTATCATGGATAATGGTAGCTTTCATAAAGCTCTCTTATTAGACTGGCATGACCATGTAATGCCAATATATTTACCTGCGTATAGTCCTGAATTGAATCCGATTGAAAGATTGTGGGAACATACAAAAAAAGACCTGAAGTGGGCAAATTATTCGAGTTTAGATAAACTCAAAGAACAGGTAGATATAATTATCAAATCTCTCACGAATGAAGAAGTTTTATCTCTCTGTGGTTGGGACTATATCCTTGAAGCTATATTAAGTG
>NZ_JAUBPT010000328.1:0-2369 GCF_036700905.1 Microcoleus sp. S13_C3
GCTCCGGAGCTGTGTAAAACTCACTGTTTCTATACTATCCAATCCGGTGTCATCATTAAAAACCTACCCCTGAAAGGCCCCAGGGTGGCGTTAGCAAACGTGACCCACTGCACGATTTGAGCTTGCTGCTCCAAAGTGTCTGGCATTTTACCATGTTTTTGAGCTAAATATAGCAGAATTGCGCCGGATTCCCAAAGTTTAAAATCTCCGTCAACAATTGCCGGTACTTTGCCGAGCGGGTTAATTTCGAGATACTCTGGCTGCAAGTGTGCCCCTGCTTGCATATCCAGGGTGAGGAGTGCACAGGAAAGCATACTATGCTATTCTAGGAAGTAGCCGGCAACTGTAGGCGGTAACTTTAGAAAATGCACACAAGTGCAGAAATCTAGAATCCGTCTAGAAAACCCAGAACCTTGACAAACCAATAGTTTCAGGAGAAACACCCCATGAGAGCTGACAAACGTCCTCAAACCTGTGATGTTAGCGTTACCGCCGACGGCAATTCCTTACGACTTGGCTTCCCTAAGCGTCACACACCGTTGTGGGAACAGTTAAAGGGTAAATCCCTCAAGGGAAAGCCTAACTACCTGTACCTGACTAAATACGGCTTTAGTGCTGACAATCCAGAGGACTGGAAACGGGCTACCCAGCTAGCAATAGCAATGGAGTCCGACCTCGATCACCCTGAATGGGAGAAGTTATTCGATCCGACACTTGCCAAATACGGTTTAGGGGGAGGGAAATATGCCAAGTTGGCAGATGTACTTCAACTACCAGGTGCTAAGCAACCAGAGCCCGAAATCACTGTAGGGGAGATGTGGGAGAGGTATTTGGAATGGAAACGCCCACAACTAGAAGAGACAACGTTTAAATTCCACTATGCCAGTACCTACACCAACGTGCTAAAGGGGTTAGTTTGGGACAAAAGCAAGCGTAAATTTCTGAGTAACGATGCGTCAATATGGGATAAAACACTTGCTAGTAACTGTTGTTTTGTGTCCGAGTTACAAGGCTCGTCAAGGCTACTCAACAGTCTAACAGCGGCATTAAGTGAGGCTTTCTCTTACTTGCAAGTCCAAGGATTGACAAAACTAATAGTCAATCCTTTTGCAGGTGTAAAAGTTGAAAATAAAGCAGACAAGTATAAATCAACTATTAACAAGGATGGTGAGATTAAGGAATGGTGGGATGTTGACGAAAATGACACTGACTTAGACGAACGCGATCGCCGTGCTTTTACTAAGGAAGAGCGAGACATCATTATTAAGGCTTTTTATGAGTCAGATAAGCCCGCTACTCGCAAAATTGCCCCTTTAATTGAATTCCTGTTTCTAACTGGGTGTCGGCCCGGCGAAGCTTTCGCGTTAAGATGGCAAGATGTATTCGTTGGTCGCGATAAAAATTATATCCGGTTCAGCAAGTCGTACAACGGACGCTTAAAAAACACTCAAGTTACAAAAACAGGGGAAGCTAGGCTGTTTAAGATATACCCCAAACTTGAAAGTCTATTAGTAAAAATCAAACCTGTAGACACCAAGTCTACTCAATTGGTTTTTACTAATAGCGCCGACACCAGTTACACCAATGGTGCATTGTACGAAAAATGGGTAATTTCGGCTACTACTCAGAGAGGAATTAAATACACTTATCCCGGCGTGGTTACTCAGTTAGCAACTGAAGGGAAAATAAGTTGCAACTTGAGTCCTTATCATACTCGGCACACATTTATAACCTTGCAAGCACACTCAGGGGTAGATTTGTTACTTTTGGCCACTGCCTGCGGTAACAGTGTTGAGGTAATTCAACGTCATTATCTAGGGATTAATAAAGACGTTGTGTTAGCCGACATCTAGCCCCAACTACCGCCCCCTTATTAAGGGGGTTTTTTATTGGCTATTTTTTGCCTTGCCTGTTTGTGTCTCTGCTTGCATTTCTGGGAGTTGCCGCCAACTGTAGGCGGCTACTCTAGAAAATGAAGGTGGATAGGCCATGAGCCTAATATCCGATATTCACTTGTGTCACGTGACTGACGGTAAGTAGTCCCATTCTATTGGTAACAAAACTTAACAGTTGCAGTATTGACACTTTAGCCTGAATACTGCGATCGTCTTAGACATGAGGAAGATTTCCGCGCAGCCAGCAAGGTTTCTGACACCGAGCTAACTGCGACTTCCCCAACCGTTAGTTGTCAACGTTTGGAGCTTCATTATTATGTCACAACAGTCCGCTTCACGTACCCCACGATCGGCTTCTTTTAACTATTCATGGGATAAGCCCCTAGCTTTGCGCTGGTAAGTAGTCAGACAGAATTAATTACACAAATACATAGTAGAATGATATTTCCGGCAAAATTATGAGTTAATTACAGT
>NZ_JAUBPT010000023.1:0-12016 GCF_036700905.1 Microcoleus sp. S13_C3
TTAGCCGTAGGGGCGGGTTCGCCAACAGCCTTAAAGCTTGCAAATAGGTTCTATAAACCCGCCCGACCCCACGAAAAGTCCTCTTATTGATATTGCTGCAAGATGTCTGTTTTAACCCAATGCGCTTGGGTTAAGCCCGATCGCCCCTAGCCAAGGGCGGGCACGGGGAGTAGGGGTCGCACCGCCCCTACAAAGGGGGGGACAAGAAATTACTCAAAGTCAACCCCTACTCCCCTTCTTAAGGGGGATTTAGGGGGAGCGAGATATGTGCAACTTCACATTAAATTGGTATTAGGGATAATTTGGTGAAAAAACGGTTGCTAATTTTGGGCGGGACGGGGGATGCTGCTGAACTGGCGGCAAGAGCGTCTCAAATTGCTGAAATAGAGGTGGTATCTTCGCTAGCAGGACGCACTCAACAGCCTTTTACCCCAAAAACGGGTACGGTGCGAATTGGGGGGTTTGGTGGGGCGGCTGGGCTGGCGGCGTTTTTGCTCGATCGCGCAGCCAACGGAGACGATCGCCCGATCGACTTCTTAATCGATGCTACTCATCCGTTTGCGGCTCAGATTTCTGCTAATGCTGCTCTTGCTGCTGCTGAATGTAATGTGCCCTTTTTGATGCTGGTGCGTCCAGCTTGGGAGAGGGTGGAGGGCGATCGCTGGATTGATGTTGCGGGCCACTCGGAGGCTGCAAGGGCTTTATTAGGGCAGTCTCAGCGGGTGTTTCTGACGATTGGTAGGCAGGAATTGGCTGCTTTTGCTGGTTTGGATGCTATTTGGTTTTTGATGCGGGCGATCGATCCTCCGGCACTCAATTCTCCTATTCCTAATGGTAAATTGTTGTTAGCAAGGGGGCCTTTTTCTTTGGAAGACGAGCGCCAATTACTATTAGAATATCAGATTGATACTATTGTTAGTAAAAACAGCGGGGGCGGTGCTACTTATGCGAAAATTGTGGCGGCTAGGGAACTGGGAATTCCGGTGGTGATGGTGCAGCGGCCGCCGATTGCGGATGTTGAGCAGGTTGCTGATGTTGAAGGGGCGATCGCTTGGTTAGTTAAGCAGTTATAATTTATATCATCTCCGTCGATTATCCCTCATACGGTAGGGGCGGGTTCACTAACAATATCTGCCAATAATTGACTATCTCGAAAACCCGCCCTTTTAATCGTTTCGATCGCACATAACATGATATCATCTTCGGTCGATTACCCCTAATATCATGTCCGGTGGGGGCGGGTTTATTGGATTTGGGATTTGTGTTGAATATTAGGGTGAACCCGCCCCTACTATAATCACCGGCAAATTTGTCCTCCCCCTGCTAAATTTGCGTTTTCACCCAATATCGAAAGGCTTTCATGGCGACGTTTCTGCCGGCTGTTTTGCTTTGTTCTAAGTATTGGGGGATGAGCTCGGTGATGGGGAAGTTGGGAAACTGGAGACTCCGATCGCCCTGTATGTATTTTCCATTTTGCAGTACGCTGATTTGCAGGTTGCGGCCGTTGTAGCGCCACAATTCGGGTACTCCTAATGCTTCGTAGTTGTTGAACTGAGTGCGGGAGGTGAGGTCGATTTCTATGGCTAAATCGGGAGGTGGGTCTGTTTCTAAGTCGATGCGGCTTTTGCCTCTGACTGCGGCTTCGTTTTGGATGTAGAAACAGGTATCTGGTTCTACTCCTTGAGCCATTTTTTGATTTTTGAATGTGGTGGAACCTAGAGACCAAAATTCCATACCAAGTTCTTCGAGTAGTGCTTCGACTAAGTTACCAATCAGGATTTTACCAACTTCGTGTTCGGGTAGGGGAACCATGATTTCTAATGTTCCTTTGCTGTATGAAAGTCGGGATGCGCGACTTTCTCCCAATTCTGTTAGTAGGGTTTCAAACATCGGCCAGGTGATGTCTTTGAGTAATAGTTGATTTCCTGGCTGGATGATTATTTGTTTTAGTTCTAGCTGCATTTTTTGACTGTTTTAATAGGATTTGAAATATAAAATAATTTAAGTTAATAGATTTTAGCAATTCAGAACTTATGCGGAATTGCTGTTAGAGGTTAATATTAAATTTATTGAAAACTAGGGTGGTGGTGGTGGGCAATCATTTCCTTCAGCAGTTCTCATTCCTCCTATGATAGTTTCCACAATTACGCACTGCTTAGCAGCGGTGTTAGGTAGAGAATTGGGGGGATAAATTGTCACTGTAAAACCGTCAGTTAGTTGTCGTGGCGTTCGGGTCTGTATTGATGGGGCTGTGATCCAGCCTTGGTAATTAAAAGTAATTGATTTGATGGTGGAAACTCCATTAGCTTGAGCAAAAAGTTTGACCTGTCCGGGCTTTATTTCGCCTCCTGCATCCAAATTTTGTGGAGTATTAGTATTGATCGTAAATGTTGGCTTAACTGGCGGATTAGCATTAGGATCGTAATTGAATGTAACTGTGACATCGCGCTTACTTCGCTTAGCTTCGCTTTGTGCACTTCGCAAGGTTTGGAGGACTCGATCGTTCACTGTGCGAACTCTTTGTCTGTTGATGAATACCTCCCAGCTTGGAGCGGCGATCGAACTTAATATACCTACGATTAACGCTATCACCAGCACTTCTAGAAGCGTGAATCCTCCCTCATCTTTTCTGAATGCTGTTTTGTTGTAATTATGGCTGGGCTTGGCAGCCGAGTTATGCAAAAGTTTTAATAATATTGGTGGCGTTTTCATAGTCTTCTCCTATTGTTTATCTGCGGGCGGCGATTGAGAAATGTGTTTCAGACCTAACTTATTTTCCTACCGCACCGAAACCTTGTACTTGCACGGTTGCTGTTGGGAAATATGCCGAACTGGTGGTTTTGAACTCAGCATCGTTGGCTTGAAGGCGGCGGAGGCTATTTCCTCTGATAGTAACTCTGGCTATGTTGTTAGATTTATCTACACAAGCGTAGAAGCTGTTGGTTGAGCCGTCGGCTGTTAATAAATCTGTTGGAGTTAATGCTGGTGCTGGTGCTGGTGGGTCTGTGACGCCAAGAGTAGTTTTACAGTTTGGTGGAGGTGGAACGTTAACTGTACTGTTGTCGATGTAGTTCACCAGAATTTCCGGCTTTGTTGCTGTCGATAGGGGATTTCTCAGTTGCCCAACCTCTGTCACATTTTGTGTTGGCTTGCTGGGGTCAAAATTTGCGTTAAAAGCTGGATCTTTTGTTTGACCAGTTGTTGTCTCAGCAGCAGTGTAGTAAGCCAAAGTTGACGGGTTTTTTACTCCATCTCTAATTTCATAGCGGGCAATGCGGGTAGGACAAGTGACTCCTAAAGGCTGACACCAAGTAACGTCGTTGTCTTTAAACTGGTAGTAAGCAACTAATGAAAGTACGTAGGCGTCGTTGCAATCGGCAGCAGTGCAGGTGTTCGGTCTTGCAGCCACATTGGGGTTAATAGGAACTGATTTTGGAATCTGTTGCCGCTTCCAGAACACGAGGATCGGAATTCTATTAGGATTTCCATTCTCGGGAAGTTGGTTTCTGATAGCAGGATTAGCCGCAGTTCCTACATTAATATCCTTATTATCGTAAATATAAATAGCTTGACTCAAATCTTGGGCTATGAAATCAACTGCTGCCTGAAGGTCTTGCTCGGTATTTGACTTGACTTGTTCCCTCCTGTCAGTATTCAGCATATCAACTACAAAGCCGAGCATCGGGGTAATGATTAAAAATGCCATAATTGCTCCGACCAATAGCTCGACTAGAGTCATGCCCTTTTCTGTTTGAGCTGGCCCTGAGCGGTTTCGCTGGTACTGAGTTTTTAGAAGCAACCTGAGTAAACTTTTCATTTTGACTTCTTCCTTAGTCGAGTGGTTGGGAGAGATTTTAATCTAATAACACTCACTGTAATTATGGGCGTACAGTAGTTCATGGTTGGTCGAGGCGATCAAAGATTGACTTATACGAAGGATTTCCGGTAGCGGGAATCTCTGTAGACATTTCTACTACTGGCCTTGTCCGATCGCCCAAACCAGAACCCACAACAGATTGCTTCGTAGTCTTTGGGGTCGGATTCAAAGTTACACCCGGAGCAAAGGAATCAGCCCTGTAAACTCGGACTAAGAGCTGATAGCCTTTTAATGTGGGATCGCCATTAGTAATAGATGTATCTTTATTTAGCCAAGCGCCCTGAACGTAAAAGTCTTTGGTGCTACTCGTCTCACAAAGTCCTGTTCCATCCATGTCAACGCAGTATAAATCGGTGTTATTTCCCGGAACTGGTGCGTTAGCCAAATCTGCCTGACTTGTCGCTGCGTATCGAGCGGGAAACCCTTTTATTGTGCCACCAAACTTAATTGACTCCGATCGCAAACCGTCAATGTAAGCTTTCGCCGCCTGCGTTGCCAGTTCTGTCCGCCGCGCTTGAACGCGAGTTGCTACTGAGAAGGCCATCACGGGGGCGATCGCAATCATCAGCACCGAAACTACAATCATCGCTACCAATGACTCAATAATCGTGTAGCCACCATCTCGCGGGTGGGATAAATTTTGGTGTTGTTTTTGCTTAGTCATAAATAGGACTCCAGTAATTGCGCGGCGGATAGTTAGAGGGTTAGAGGCAGTCGGCAGTTGGGATGGTTTCGGTGGCTTTCTTGGTGGTATCTGCTTCTAGAACTCCGCACATCAAAGTTTTTACCCAGTCGTCATTGCGAGCTACTTCCCGGAAATACTCAGCCGGGTTGGGTGTTGAGGGAGGAGTCGTGAACTTTCGGGTAAACAAGTCGGGCGGCTGAGATAGCAGACCCACGTCAAAACCCCAATCGCGCAGGGGCGGAATGAAGAAGGGAAGGCGACCTACCACATTGCCACTAACGGTGATACTGGCGTTACTGGTTCTGTAATAAGGCAATGGAGCGCCGCCAGTGTAAGTGATAGTAGTTGAGGGTGGGTTTGGCGATGAATCGAAAAGACTCCGCAATTTAGTTTGAGCAGTCTGCTGCGGAGCCGCCGGATTCAGAATCGGGATATAGGGGGCGGTGCTGTAGGCACTCCGGTTGAACTGGATAAAGGAACCCTGGATTACTGATCCAACGTTTCCATCCCAGCTTTCCAAGAATCGGGTCAAATTTTGCACACCGCCGTTAGAGTCACCGACGCCGCTACCAAGCGTTCGGGAAGGAGTATCATTCGAGCCTACGACCATATTAGATGTTGTCTTTACAGCCTTGGGTATCCACCCGGTGCCGGCCACGATATTTGAACCTGATGGCAAGCTGGTCGATGAAGCCGCAGCAGGCGCCGCCGTCACAATTTGGATCTGCAAAACCGGCATTAATAGCGGCTGCGAGCTTTTAGTTAGGTCTGCTGATGTTGCTGTTGATACTAATGCTGGTAAATCTGCACCGCTCCCGTCTTTCTGCGCATTGTTAAACACATAGGGAAAATTCTGTGAGCCGTAAGTCACGGTAGTACCGCCAGACGCAGCAGTCGTCCCAAACCACAGAGAATTAGCTGTTGTTAGATTTGCGCCCGGCCCACTAACAACTGTAGCTGATGTTCCTGTGCCACTAATCCCTAATGGCACAGGAGTAGTTGGCGTATCCAGTGCGTCAGATGTACGAGGAGTTCCCCCTCTCTTAAAAGCAACACGCCGGGGGAAGCGTTGCAGTCCTGGTGCTGGCGGGATAGCTGTTGTTCCAGCTCCGGCTATAAAGTCTGCACCGGTAATGTCAGTCCCTGCCTTTTTAGGAGCTGTCGGCAGCGGATTTACATACCAGTCGGCATCCGTACACGCAGAAACCGGGATTCTGTTACAAACTTCCATTAAATACTCGGGGAAAGCCCCGCGCCGCTGCACTGGAGTGACGAAGTTGTTGAAGTAAGAACTGTTAACAGGATTGTTGTTGTTTGCGTAGTTTGCATCCGTAACTGCTGTGCCTCCTGTGTTGACCAATTTGCCGCTCGTAGCTGTGAATGCCCCGCTGGAAAGTCCGTTTGTGACAAAGTTGTTGCTGTAAAATCCTTGCTGTTTGCGAGGCCTTACAGCAGCAGCACCGGCATTATTTCTGAGGTCAAAATCTCCCTCGTTGCGGAAGCCAAAACGGTAATTTTGTGAAAGCAGAGTGACTGCATCTGATAGTACGTTTGCGGGACGCCAACTATCGCCTGTTGTACAATTACCAGCTAATCGGGGGTCCTGTGGGCGACAGGCAAAGTTTTTATCGAGGTTTGTACGATCGTAAAAGCTACCCCAATCACCGGGCGGATCAAACTCTTGCTTGGAGTGAAGGTTAAAATCACCTTGGATATAAACCGGCAAATTAGATGCCAAAGTCAGCCCCTTTTCTATGACTACATCCGCCACAGTAGGAGTGGTGGGGCTGGGAAGTCTGGCTAGCTCGCGACCATTAACAAGTAGAATTCCGTTGGGCTTGCGAGTAGGATCTAGTAGGGAATCTGTGGGGCTGACTGTTTCGCTCCTACTTTCATCTATGCCGCCGGCAGCAAGAGCTGGGCGAAAACTGCGATCGGGCAGCGCATCGTCGCGAGTGGCATAAATAATCCCGCTATTTGGCAGTAAAGGCTCGCCCTCTACAGATGGAGTTTTTTGCCGCAGTACATTGAGGTCTATCCGAGTGGCGCGAATTTCTAGGGGTTCCCGTTCTTCTAAAGGCAGATTGTAGTTCCCTGTTAATTTTGCTGCTTGGCCTACTGTGGTTGGGCTACTCAGAGTAAAGGCTTCGTTAACGTTGGTTGTTGTCCAGTCATCGCGATCGATCGCCTTGATTTCTCGACCGTTCAAAAATGCTACTTCTCTGATTGCTCCGTGAGGAATCAATGCCGGATTGGCAGCGATAGTACCCTTGAGAATGCCCAGAGCGCAAAGAGTAGAGTCAATTGCAGCTTTTTGTGCCAAAGTGCGATTAGTGTCAGCCACTTGGAGAGCCTCTCTCAAAGGCCCGTTGGCAAACCGACCGTCGGGAAAGACTAAGTTGGCTTGATTCGCCAAAACGGCATCGCCACCCCTCAACAAGCCGTTAGCCCCCAGAGTGGAAGCACCCGGTCTTGCTGGTGGGGGGCCGTAGGTGATGCCGTTATTGGAGCCAATTTGAGTGCCACGAGCCCCTAGTTCTCCAAAAGGATCTCCTACAGGTTGACCGCTGACATCTGCTGGAAGTGTACTTAAATTTCTTGCCGTCGAAGCCGTGCTGGGGTCGTAATAGCTGCTGACGCAGGCTAGCGGTTTGTCATTAAACTCTCCCTTCGCCGAAAAGTTATGTGCATAGTGATAAACTACTGTCGCCCGCATCCGCAAATCGCCCTTGGCATACTGGGGAGTGTTGGGATCGAGCGGGCTAACTGCGCCTGTCGGCAGCCCTGCGGGAGGAGCAGGAAGGGCAGTGGCGGCTCCAGGCCAATTAATCCAATTTCCGTCAGCGTAAGCGCCACCAGCACTATTGTCATAAACTTGAGACCCTTGCCCCAAGGGTGACATCGGCATGGAGTCCGGCCATACGACGGGGAACTTCTCCTCCAAAGTAGTAGTTGGGTCGTCGTAAGTAGCCGTGTCCCCAGTTACGGGGTTGCCATTTGCAGGATTTATCCAACGGGGTGGTGGCAGGAAAGAATTTTTGCGCTCGTAAACCCCTGCACCAGTAATGACGCGCAAACCGCCATTGCCGTCTAATGGATTTTCCGGGAATCTCGCCCCTTCTTTTTCCCAGAAACCGTCGCGATCGATCGCTCCCACATCAGCGAGCTTCGTCACCTGTGGCGATCGTTCGCGCGTAGTGCCGCCGTCGGCCGGATTCCACTTCGCTGCTACTGTTTCCGGTGTGTTGATAAATTTGGCGCCGTCCCATCTGAGGGCTGGCAAGTTGTTACCAGCCACAACGCGATCGCCCAGAAATCCTTCTTCAGTAGGAGGTTCTGGTATGGGGTTTGTTGCCTCTAGCTTATTCAGCTTTAGGTTGATTTTGGTGTCGCCAGGGTTGGGAAGGCTCCATTTGTCTACAGGTCTTAGGGTGTCTTGGGTGCCTAGAATGGGTGGGGTTCCGGCCGGTGTTGCCCATGAAAGACCGTACCCTGCCGTTGCGTCTCCTCCAACAAGAGGCACTTCCGCAAAAGGAACCTTCCGGGTGAGCTGTTTAAAATATTCTGTCAGCGCTTGTTTGCGATCTTGGGTGTCCGGCCGCTGCTGCACTAACAACGGATCGTTAGTCTCGGGGTTGGTGCCGTTTTGTCCCATCTGCGCTTCTACTAGCAAATCTAGGCGCTTTGTATACGCTTCGTTGTTGTAAAGTACGTCTAAGGTAGGATTGCTAGCTGATTCCTCACTGGTCTTAATTTCTAGTTTTTTACCCAGCATGAATGCGGTTCTTGTACCCGCCGAAGGGAGGCTAGCTTTTTTGTAAAGGTGTACGTCCACTGCATTTTTGGTCGTGTTGTCAGTTGACACACCATTTACTACATTGCCTGCCACAACAATTTTGCTGTTTTCTTGCTCGTAGAAACAAGACTCTGGGCTGCTGACCTGATACAATTTGATGCTGTTAGCGCTACCCGCCCCTGATACCAGCAAATTACTGTTTGTAAATACCCGCCCGTTTAGATTCATCGGAGGTCCCGGCGATATTTCTAAATCGTCTTCATAAACCACCGCGTTGTTGGCGATAGGAATGCGGATTTGGTCTTGCTGATATTCCAAGGCTGAAATGCTGGAAGTGCCTGTGAATTTTTGATAATTACTACCCAATGCGGTCGCTTCGGTATCTGTTATGGGTACGTTAACTGTATAAACAAAAAAACTTTTTTTAAGTTTGCCATCTAGCCTGTACCAGCCTGAGTCGCCCGCTAAACTAGCAGCAGTACCTCCACCCTGCAAGCACTTAGGATTAAGTCCTGCCACTGACATCGGTGGCGTTCTTGCTTCCAGCGGTTTTCTTGGTCTTAAGAACTCGCCCACAGTAGGGCTGCTTTTATTGTCGTCCCTTGGGGGGGTGCGGAAGAATATTCCGTAGAGCGTAAAAGTGTCAAATTTGCCGTCGTTGTTCGTATCGACGGGATATCTCCAAGCAGTGTTTATAGATTCATTGGTTTCGAGATTAAAATTAGGAGCGTTAACGCGAAGATCGGGAGTTATGCCACCGGTACCGTCTAGGTTATACTGAAGTTTCAGGCGTTTTTCGTCCCCGAAGGTATAATAATCGGTTGCACTTCCACCTGTAAGGGGGTTTGCTATCAGCAGGTACAAATCTTCATCAGAAGGAGTACCCCTACCCTGGCTTTGATCCAGCATAAACTGAATTTTCGCTTTCGCCCGATCGAGCGCGGGAGTCGCGGCCGCCAGCACCTGCTGGTTCACGCGCACGTTACGCGCCGTATTCGCCCGATCGAACGATCGCAGCGTAATCGCCACTGTCAACAATATCACTACCAGCAAAACCATCGTCACCGTCGGCAGCACAAACCCCGCCACCGGCAGTCTCGCCCTCCGGCCCATAGCCATCAGGGTTTGCAGCATTGCTCTCATCAGCCGCTTAGCCCCGGATCTGGTAACACCAGCAATCCGCCGCAGCAGGGATACGATAATTTTGGATAATTTGCTCTTAAACATTGACGCCTTCCTGAATAATTTCAGAGATGGTATTGCTGGTAGTGACTGCTCGACAGTACAATCCCATCTTTATTGTTCCCATTTTTTGCAACCTGCATATCAGCCTCTTGCACAAATTTTAATTTGTACTTTGGCTGAAAAATAAAACCCACAAACCCGCAACCAAAATCGCCGCCGATAATATATTTTTCAGCGAAAGATTTGCCCCGCAGGGATTAGATATTCCTAACTCCACTCTAATCTAGTTAAATTGAAATGTCATACCAATTTTTTATGAGGTTCCATAGAATTTGATCCCCCCTAGCCCCCCTTAATAAGGGGGGGACAAGATTCTTCTCAAAGTCCTCCTTCTTAAGGGGGATGCGAGGGGGATCGAGATATGTTCAACTTCACATTAAAGCCGTAGGGGCGGGTTCGCCAACAGCCTTAAAGCTTGCAAATAGGTTCTATAAACCCGCCCGATCCCACGAAAAATCCTCTTATTGATATTGCTGCAAGATGTCAGATCAAATATAAATTGGGCGATGAATTTCCGTAATGCCCCCAAGTGCGATGAATTTCCGTAATGCCCCCAAGTGCGATCTCAACTGTTGCACCATAGTCAATCAGCCCTTTAGGGGCGGGCAAGATGCCCACCCCACAATAAAATTAACTGGTTCCCAAGCTCTGCCTGGGAACCGATGTAAGCGAGGCTCTGCCTCGGCCCAGACTATGGAGGCAGAGCCTCCGGATATGCGTTACCAGGCAGAGCCTGGTAACGAGTATAATCATTTAGGATTGCTATATATAAATACATCTTCAGTCCTTTTCAAAGGACTTGCGCTATGAGACGGGGGTTTTTAACCCCCGGCGGACTATCGGTACAAATGCCAAATCCGAAACACTGTCAGTACAAGTGCAAAATATAAACCTAGCATCCCACCCATGAAACAACCCTCCAAACCCCCCGACTTCATCATCATCGGCGCCCAAAAAGGCGGCACAACATCCCTGTACAATTACCTAATCCAACATCCCCAAATCCTCCCCGCCGCCCAAAAAGAAATCCATTACTTCGACTTGAACTTCGACAAAAGCCCAGACTGGTACTACGCCCAATTTCCCCAGCCCCAAACAGGCGAAAACCTACTAACCGGAGAAGCCAGCCCCTACTACATCTGTCACCCCCAAGTTCCCCAGCGCATCCACGATTTATTTCCCAAAGTTAAAATAATCGCCCTGCTGAGAAACCCAGTAGAACGCGCCATATCCCACTATTATTACTATATCAAAATAGGCTACGAATCCCTATCCTTAGAAAGTGCGATCGCCTCCGAACCCGAAAGACTCAAAGGCGAAATAGAAAAACTCCAAGCCAACCCAAACTACTACAGTTACGAACACCAACACCACAGTTATCTAACCCGCGGCATATACGCCGATCAACTCCCAGCCTGGATGAAACTTTTTCCCAAATCACAACTTTTAATCCTCAAAAGCGAAGACTTGTATACCAATCCCTTCGGCACATACAACAGCGTCTTACAATTTCTAGAATTACCGCCGCACCAACTACAAACCTACGAAAAATACAACGCCACCCAATATCCCCCCATCAACGACACAATATACGACCAATTGAGAGCATATTTTCGATCGCACAACCAAAGACTAGCCCAATTGTGCGATCGAGACTTCGGCTGGGATTAATTATTTCGGGAATTGTCGGGGCGGGTAAACCTGCCAATATCTCACAAATACAAACAATCTAAATAAACCCGCCCCACCCCACCAATAACCTACATGAACCTTGATTTCATCCCATCCTCCAAACGTATAGATCGATTTACCGTTGGGTGGGGGCGGGTTTACGAGATTGTGGATTATTGACGATGATTGTTGGTGAACCCGCCCCTACAAATCTTTTTGTCAAAATAGTCGGGGCGCTTTTTACCAACAATATCTAACAAATACAAACAATCTAAATAAACCCGCCCGTGGGATTAATTATTTCGGGAATTGTCGGGGCGGGTTTTACCAACAATATCTCACAAATACAAACAATATAAATAAACCCGCCCCACCCCACCAATAACCTACATGAACCTTGATTTCATCCCATCCTCCAAACGTATAGATCGATTTACCGTTGGGTGGGGGCGGGTTTACGAGATTGTGGATTATTGACGATGATTGTTGGTGAACCCGCCCCTACAAATCTTTTTCTAAAAATAGTTGGGGCGCTTTTTACCAACAATATCTAACAAATACAAACAATCTAAATAAACCCGCCCGTGGGATTAATTATTTCGGGAATTGTCGGGGCGGGTTTTACCAACAATATCTCACAAATACAAACAATATAAATAAACCCGCCCCACCCCACCAATAACCTACATGAACCTTGATTTCATCCCATCCTCCAAACGTATAGATCGATTTACCGTTGGGT
>NZ_JAUBPT010000023.1:12116-64220 GCF_036700905.1 Microcoleus sp. S13_C3
TGGGTGGGGGCGGGTTTACGAGATTGTGGATTATTGACGATGATTGTTGGTGAACCCGCCCCTACAAATCTTTTTCTCAAAATAGCTTGACATTCCTACCAGTCTGTGCTAGATTGTCAAATAGTATTGTGTTTAATCCACAAATCGCAGCACTTCACCCATGTTCACAGCCAACAGCTATTTTTATTTTTGGTATCCCCAAGTTCGCCCGGAGTGAATTGGTAATTCACTGTGAACATCCGGGCGAACCGCAGACTAACACCTGCGGTTTTGTTTTTTCTACTTCTTTTCCCAACAACCAATCGAGTACAAGCGAAAACAGCAATGACATTATTCATTAACTGGTACAACAGCTTTTATTTTTGGCCCAACAAAAGTTCTGGGTAAATTGTCGCGCTGTCTTTTCGCACCAACCCGGAACTCCTTAAAAGTTCCGGGTTTTTTGTTGTCAACCACCCACTTAATTTCCCAGGAAAATTCCCTCATGTTAGAAGCCAAACTCGTAACCAAATCTCATCCCGAACACCAAACAATTGTCAAACTCTCAGAAACAGTCTCAGTCGGCGGCCAAGAATTATTAATCATCGGTGGCCCCTGTACCGTCGAAAATTCTGCACAAATGGAAACAGTCGCCCGCCAACTATCCGCCGCCTCCGTACAAGCTTTGCGAGGCGGAGTCTACAAACCTCGCACATCTCCCTATGCTTTTCAAGGCATGGGAATTGAGGGACTGGAAATTTTAGCCGATGTCAGCCGGCGTTACGGTTTACCCGTCGTTACAGAGGTAATGTCGATCGCCCAAATCGATCCAGTTGTCACCTATGCTGATATGCTGCAACTAGGCAGTCGGAATATGCAAAACTTCGAGTTACTAAAGGCGATCGGTCAAGCCGGAAAACCAGTCCTGCTAAAACGTGGCTTATCAGCCACAATCGAAGAATTTGTGATGGCCGCCGAATACATTCTCAGTCACGGAAATCCTCATGTAGTTCTCTGCGAAAGAGGCATCCGCAGCTTCGACAATTACACCCGGAATGTATTAGATTTAGGTGCAGTCGTAGCACTGAAACAGTTAACTCATTTGCCAGTAATTGTAGACCCTTCTCACGCCGTAGGCAAGCGAGAATTAGTCGCACCACTAGCCAAAGCAGCGGTTGCTTGCGGTGCAGACGGATTAATTATTGAATGTCACCCGCAACCAGAAAAATCCGTTTCTGACGCGCGGCAAGCTCTTTCTTTACCAGATATGATTGATTTAGTTGCGAGTTTGCGGGCTGTAGCCGCCGCCGTTGGCCGGTGCATACCAGATACTAAGTCATTAGTCATTAGTCATTAGTCATTAGTTATTAGTCATCAGTCATTAGTCATATTATGTCCGGTCGATTACCCCTAATACGGTAGGGGCGGGTTCACCAACAATATCTGCCAATAATTAACAATCTCAAAAACCCGCCCCTTTAATCGCTCGCTCGGACATGATATCATTTAATACGGTAGGGGCGGGTTCACCAACAATATCTGCCAATAATTAACAATCTCAAAAACCCGCCCCCTTAATTGCTCGCTCGGACATGATATCATTTAATATGGTAGGGGCGGGTTCACCAACAATATCTGCCAATAATTAACAATCTCAAAAACCCGCCCCCTTAATTGCTCGCTCGGACATGATATCATTTAATATGGTAGGGGCGGGTTCACCAACAATATCTGCCAATAATTAACAATCTCAAAAACCCGCCCCTTTAATCGCTCGCTCGGACATAATATCATTAGTCATTAGTCGGCGCCGCAGGACTTGGCTTTGGTAGAGTCAGAATTTATTCGGGCGCACTTTTGCTTGGAAAGCGAAATTAGATTAAAATAAAAGCACAATCAATACTGTCATCTACAATATTTGGCTTTTATTATGGCAATACTACTTAACGTTCCCTCGATCGTCTGTTCCGGCTGCGGTGATACAATTACCAAAGCCATCAAAACTGTTGACTCCGAAGCTACTGTCAATGTGGATGTCGCAGCTAAGACTGTTACGGTTGAGGCTCAAGCTTCTGAAGAGTCAATTACACAGGCGGTTGTTGCTACGGGCCACACCGTCCAAGATTGATATAGCCTTTCTCAGAAAGATGAGGTACTGATGGGCATAGGGCATAGGGCATAGGGCATACCTCACCATGCTTGAGAACCGCTATATCTAGTTGGGTGGGGGCGGGTTTACAAGATTATTGGTATTAGGCCGAGATTATTCGTAAAAGCCGCCCCTACAGAATTTCACATCCATTATCAATGCCCAATGCCCCATGCCCAATGCCCAATTCCCAATGCCCAATGCCCAATGCCCCATGCCCAATGCCCGATGCCCAATGCCCGATGCCCAATGCCCAATGCCCACTGCCCACTGCCCACTGCCCACTGCCCACTGCCCAAAAGATTATTCTTCGTCTAAGTGTTCGGCAACTGCTTGGTAAAGTTCAAAAACGTGGCGATCGAGTAAACTATAAAAAACTTGTCTCCCAACCTTGCGGTAACTGACCAACCGCATCGCCCGCAATGCCCGCAACTGGTGCGATACTGCTGACTCGCTCATACTCAACGCCGCAGCCAAGTCACACACGCACAGTTCTTGTTTTGCCAAAACCGACAGCAGCCGCAGACGGTTCGCATCTCCCAAAAGACTGAAAAACTCAGCCATCCGCTGCGCTTTGGCGGTGTTGAGAACCTGTGTTTGGATGTCCCCTGCCCGCACACTGTCAACCAAGTGCGGTCGATCGCACGTTGGTGTATCGTTTTGTTGGTGAGGCTGACTTATCGCTCCATTAACAGCAGAGTTGGGTGACATCTTTTCCCGGCTAGTTTTAATTCTCATTTTCATTTTAGTGCGATCGGCCAACCTTTTGTAACAAAACTTTTACATTCCCTTGACTTATATCTGAATATGTGTTCATATATAAGTATAGATAAACAAACCCACGAGGACAATCTAAAATGACTACCGCCACCCAAACAAAATGTGCCTGTCCTTCATGTTCGTGCGTGGTCAGCCCCAGCGAAGCCATTGAAAAAGACGGCAAAACATACTGTTCCAGTGCTTGCGCTGACGGGCACCCCAACGGCCAAGGCTGCGGCCACACCGGCTGCGAGTGCCACAAATAAATATTCGGCTTCAGAAAAGGTTAATCACCCACTCTAAAGTCTATCTAAAGGGAGATGCGAACCGCGCATTTCCCAATTTTTTTGCTTTTAGGTTAAAGAAAAGTTAAAATAAAGCTAACTTAAGGTTAAGACTGCATTAATAGACTAAATACAGAGCGAAAAAGCACAATTGCTACTTACGCAATACAATAGAAGCAAGTTAGCGCCGCGATACTGAGTACAAATAGTGCTATTAACAGCAGAGACCGAACCAAAAGTTGAATACCAAAAGTTTAATTAGGAGGGGGCAATGAAAGAGCGGGAAGATTTTTTACATCCTCGCAATCGCTACTACGGTGATTTCACGCCAGAAAACTTGGCGTTTAATGCCAACTTGCAGGAGTTTGCTCAAAAAATAACTTATATTTGCTCGCTGGAAACAGGGGGGAAAATTAGCGCTGAGAAAGCCTATAAAGATATTAAGATGCTTTGGAAAGACCTAAAATCCTCTAAGAAGCAATTGGGAATTGGCCAAAAACCCCCCAGTACCGAGGAGCAAAATTCACCTTAAAATCATCTCAGCCAACGCAGCGTTTGCAATCGAAAACCCCTGCGATTGCAAACGCTGCGTTTTGCTGCGTACCCAGCAAATGTAAGGCAATACGCTTGGGTTAAAACTATTTATTCCGGGCGAGATCCCCCTAAATCCCCCTTAAGAAGGGGGACGCAAGAGTAAGTTCTTGTCCCACCCCCTACTCCCCTTTTTAAGGGGGGTTAGGGGGGATCGTGCTTAACTGAACCCTATTGAAATATAAGGTGCTCGCTAGTAGGCGAACTTTAGAAAATTCTATGGTTTGGAAGTTGGTGCAGTTTCTCCTGCAAAGGAAGTACAATTACCACCGAGACCAGAAATAATCGCGCAAGTATTAGTTTTCAGCATTCCCTGATATGTATCAGCACCCGTGCCGGGGCCGCCCAACTCGTCGCTGTAAAGTTCTTTGTCCGAAATTTCGACATTTGCCTCCCTCGCCACAGTCTCCATCAACTTCGGATTAGTTGTAGTTTCGGCAAAAATTGTCGGCACTCCTGCGGTCTTAATTTCTGAGGACAATTCGGCAATTCTTGCGGCGGTGGGCTGTTCTTCAGTCGTCACACCCTGCAAAGCTCCAGCCATCTCCAAACCGTAAGCATCGGCATAGTAACTCAGAGCATCGTGAGTTGTTACTAACTTGCGTTTTTGGGCTGGAATTGTCGCAATTTGAGCTTTGATCCAAGTATCTATTTTTCGCAACTCATCTGTTAAGCTTGCTGCATTTTTTGTAAAAAGTTGAGCATGGGCGGGGGAAACTTTGATCAATTCATCGCGAATAGTTTCTACCATACGGATGCCATTTTGAGGGTTATGCCAAACGTGAGGGTCAGGGACTTTTTCGCCTTCTGCATGGGGTTGGTTTTCCCCTTTCTCTTCGCCGTGTTCGTGGTCGTCTTTGCCCATCAGCGGTTTGGGAACGGCGAGTTCGTGTACCGCAATTTTGGGTGCGGAATTACTGCTAGATTTAATTAACTTAATGATGCTGGGTTCGTGGTTGTAGCCACCGTATAAAATCAGATTGCCCGTTTCAATCGCTTTGCGGTCTTCCGGCTTAGTTTGATAGGCGTGGGGGTCGTCTCCCGGCTTGATTAGACAGGTGGTGTCGATCGAACTTTGAGCGATTTCTCTAGTTAGGTTGCAGATAACGCCAGTCGTGGCGACGACTTTGGGCAAGTTGGCGGCGGGACTGGCTTGAGTTTGAGTTGGGGCGGGACTCTCTGCCGTCCCATTGCTTGCGTTCTGCCCTCCACTGCAGCCAACCAGCCCCCAGCCAATTGCCAAAACAGCCAGACCGCACAATCTGCCGCTTTTTCCAGCCCAGTTCTTTAACATTTTCACCTTTGGAACGATAATCGTTATTACTTTTTTGAGTTATCCTATTGTAGTAGCTACGAACAAGAATCGTTCTCAAAATCTCGGATTATGTTAGAAGTGCAAGACTTAGCTGTCAGTTATCGAGGTATCTCGGCCATCAACAGCGTGAATTTCCAGTTAGATCCCGGACAATTAACCGGTGTGTTCGGCCCCAACGGCGCGGGGAAAAGCACGATGGTGAAAGCGATGCTGGGATTGATCCCGGCCTGTCGGGGTTTGGTGAAATATCAGGGGCGGTTGCTGAAGGAACAGTTGTCGCGGGTGGCTTATGTGCCGCAGCGATCGCAAATTGACTGGGATTATCCGATTACTGTGTGGAATGCGGTAATGATGGCGCGAACCGTCCAGACTGGTTGGTTTCGCAGTCCCTCGAAGCAGTCGCAAGAATTGGTAAAAGCTGCTTTACTGCGGGTAGGAATGTGGGATTTGCGCGATCGACAAATTGGCGAACTGTCTGGCGGACAGCAGCAGCGGATTTTCTTAGCAAGGTCGATCGCCCAACAAGCCGATTTATTCTTCTTCGACGAACCTTTTAACGCGATCGACAAAGCAACCGAAGAGATTATTTTCGATATTTTTGCCGAACTAAAAGCAGAAAATAAAACATTGCTAGTAATCAGCCACGATTTAGGAGAAACTTTAAAACAGTACGACAATTTATTATTGCTAAATAAGCAGTTAATTGCGACGGGTTCCTGCCGAGAAGTTCTCACCGCAGCCAATATTCAAAAAGCCTATGGATACGATTTAAGTTTAGTTTCAGCGTAAGCAAAAAAAGATTTATCTTTAAAATTGATTGTGGCACGGGCGTCCCGCCTGTGCAATTGAATGTGGCACAGGCGTCCCGCCTGTGCAATTAATTGAGTGTGGCACAGGCGTCCCGCCTGTGCAATTAATTGAGTGTGGCACAGGCGTCCCGCCTGTGCAATTAATTGAATGTGGCACGGGCGTCCCGCCTGTGCAGTTGATTGTGGCACAGGCATCCCGCCTGTGCAATTGATTGTAGTTAAAAAAATCCTATTATTGACCTAATTCAATGTTAAACCTACTAATTGAGCCGCTACAATTCGAGTTCATGCGAAATGCGATCGCCGTCGGCATTTTGCTAGGAATTCTCTGCGCCGTTGTCGGCTCCTATTTAATTGTACAGCAAATGGGAATGATGGTGGACATGATTGCCCATTCAGTATTAGCAGGATTGCCCGTAGCTTTTTCTTTAGGTTTCAATATTTCAATCGGCGCGTTTATATCGGGAATTATCAGCGCCGCGATTATGGCGTGGATTCAGTCCCAATCGCGCCTCAAAATTGATGCAATCATGGCATTAATTTTATCTACATTCTTAGCAATTAGCGTCACCTTGATTAGCCTATTGCGGACAACCAAATTAGATTTAGACGGTTTTTTGTTTGGGAATATCTTGTCAGTTGCGCCTGCTGACGTGCAACAGACTTTTGTCATTACTTTGATGATTTTGGCGACGGTTAAAATATTTTATAAAGAACTGCTATTCTATACTTTTGACCCGTTGGGAGCGCAAGCCGGCGGTTTGGCTGTAAACTGGATTTATTTGGGGATGATTTCGGCGATTACGCTGACGATTGTTGCGAGTTTGCAAACTGTGGGGGCGCTGTTAGTAATTTCGCTATTAATTGGGCCGGGAATCACGGCGTATTTGTTGGTAAAAGAGCTACATTTAATGATGGGATTAGGAGCTATTATTGGGATTACAGCTAGCGTGAGCGGTATGTATCTCAGCTATTATTTGAATATGCCGTCAGGTGCGGCAATTGTATTAGTTGTTTTTGGGTTATTTTTAGTAGCTTTGCTGTTCAGTCCCAGTCAAGGGATTTTGACAAGAAAGAGAGGATAACACTCCTGGATGCACTTCGACGCTTAGAAACCGGGTTTTTTACTCGATGCAGTCTGCAACGAAGTAGACGCTCGAAAAACCCGGTTTCTGGATACCCGTGGGTAAGTCCTAAAGTTTTCAATTGTTTATGTTTTGGTCAAACTGGTGCTTATGCGAACTTAGCGCCCCTCGAACCCTTTGCCGCCCATAGATTTATGACCAAACCAGCAATTCGCCTCCACAGCCGCCAGCGGCGAGAAACTGACCTTCGGGATGCCATGCCAGACAGGAAAAACCGCCCTCTGCGCCTTCTAGAATTTGCAGCAATTGTTCTGCTTCCTCCCACAAACAAACTTGACCGTCTGCGGCGGCAGAAGCTAATAAAAATGTGGTAGGTTGAAAGGCGATCGCATTTACCACATTTTCATGCACTTCTAACCCCCAAGAAACCCAACCGACACTTTCATCATCGTGTTTTTCCCACACTGAAATGCCTTCAGAACTCGCAGCAGCTAACAAAGGCGCACCCAAGGAATTAGTTTTATCCGACCAAGCTAACTGCCGAACTTTCCCCGGAAAACCCTGCATTACCCACGGTTCAAAATTACCCCATTCATTAACAATTAGAGTATTGTCCATATTGCCGCAAGCTAAATATTCCCCTTGTGGCGACCAAGAAACTGCACCGGTTGCAGAGGGTACTGATAAAATTTCCGGGTCTTCGTCCCAGTCTTCGCCATGCCAAACTTTGACACCTTGATAGCCGCTAACTGCCAGATATTGAACCATCGGATGCCATGCTAAATCTAAGATAGATGATGACTCGAAATTCAGCGTTACTTCAACAACATTATCCTCAGCATTCCAGACTTGAACGTAGCGGCCCATACTGAAAGCTAACTGGTTGCAGTTGGGACTCCAAGCTAACTTATCAACCCAGACGCGCTGGTTATCCAAATCAGCAATTAATTCACCAGAATTAACGCGCCAAATTCGCACTTTTCCATCTTGTCCGCCAGCAGCTAGGAATTGACTGTCGCGGGAAAAAGACAAGCAATCGGCTGATTTACCCGTAGCAGTTTGTAGGGTTTGCAAGGAGAATTCATTAACTGCCCCTACTGCCGCCAGCATCACTTCGCCCGCAGCAGAACAGGCTGCTAAAATTTTGCCATCCGGCGACCAAGTAACAGCAGTTACGTAGTCAGACAGCATGGCTTCGGCATGAATTTCCAGGGTTTGTTCACTTTTCTTTGTCTTGTCGTTACCCATATTTATTGAATCTGAGATGTTGTACTATTCTTAAGAACGGGCAAGATGCCCGTTCCACAAAAGATGAATTTTCATCTTGTGGAACAGGCAAGATGCCTGTTCCCTTCCACAAAAGATGAATTTTCATCTTGTGGAACAGGCATCTTGCCTGTTCCATCCCATAAAAGATGAATTTTCATCTTGTGGAACAGGCATCTTGCCTGTTCCATCCCATAAAAGATGAATTTTCATCTTGTGGAACAGGCATCTTGCCTGTTCCCTTCCACGGGCAAGATGCCCGTGCCACAAAAGATGAATTTTCATCTTGTGGAACAGGCATCTTGCCTGTTCCATCCCACAAAAGATGAATTTTCATCTTGTGGAACAGGCATCTTGCCTGTTCCTAAAAAGCTTATTAAAAATGCTTCAAGATGTCAGTTAAACCAGACATTTCCGAAAATCCTCTCGCAATTGATTTTCGTTTAAGTTGCGGCCGATGAATACAAGCTCATTTTTCGGAGTTTCGGTAGCTTTCCAAGGTCTATCCGGTCGGCCATCGAACACCATGTGTACTCCTTGAAAAACAAATCGCTTGTTGTCTCCGGCGACATTCAAAATGCCCTTTGTCCGAAAGATATTCGGGCCTTGAGTTCGCAACAATTCCTCAATCCAATCGCTAAATTTGTTGCCATCAATAGCACCGGATTCGACTATTGCTACGGAAGTTACTGTTTCGTCGTGTTCGTGAGTGTGTTCGCCCAAAAAGTCGGGTTCTATTTCTAATGCCCGGTTCAAATCAAATGCTTTAACGCCCAACAAAGCATCCATTGCTAATTCAGCGTTGCAGGTGCGGTGAATTTTTGCCATTGCATTCATGGCGCGAATTCGCTTTTCTAATTCTGCCAATTCTTCCTCAGTCACTAAATCAGTTTTGTTGAGCAAAACTACATCGGCGAATGCAATTTGTTCTTGAGCTTCGTCTGCGTCCCAGTGCTGCCAGATGTGCTTGGCATCGACTACGGTGACAACTGCATCTAGCAGTAATTTTTCCCGCATATCTTCGTCTACAAAAAAGGTTTGAATTACTGGTGCGGGGTCGGCTAAACCTGTGGTTTCGATGACTATGTGATCGAATTTGTCTCGCCGCTTCATTAAGTTGCCGATAATCCGAATTAAATCGCCTCGGACTGTACAGCAAATGCAGCCGTTGTTCATCTCAAAAATTTCTTCGTCGGCATCAATTATCAGTTGGTTGTCGATGCCTACTTCGCCGAATTCGTTGACGATGACTGCAACTTTTTTGCCGTGTTCCTGTGTTAAAATGCGGTTCAGTAGCGTAGTTTTGCCTGCACCTAAATAGCCTGTGAGAACGGTAACAGGAACTGATTCGATCGCCCCAGCACTCACCATACTTGACCTCGATTATTGTACAATGATAACCATTATCGTTATTGTACACCAGACAAGCTGCTAGTAGCAAGAATATTACAAAATGTTAATAAATAGTTCGCTGGAGACTTTAATGGCTGGTTGTAGGAAAAATAGACAAAATAATACTTGTGGGCTATCATAAATCAATCTATACATTTAATCTAAAAAACACCATGACTCAGCTATCAGAAAAGCGAAAAGCGCTGCGGAATAGAATCTCTCCCGAACAAACTATACCACCCGAAGAATTAGCAAGGCGCAAAGCAGAAAGAACTGAACTCGGTTTGCGCGGCCGAGCAATATTTGAGCGAATTCGCCCGAAACTGATCGACGAGTATTACAATTGGTTTATTGCGATAGAGCCGGACAGCGAAGAATACTTAATTGACCCCAAACTGTTAGGCATTGTCCAAAAAATTAAGGAACAGTATGGCGATAAAAATGTGATGTTAACAACCTTTCGCCTCAATGAAACAGGAACCTGTGGCAGAATATGATATCAGGTTGGTTTGGGGAAAACGGAGAATTGTTTTTTGAGATAGAGTTGATTGCATCTAATGGCGAGATTTTTCCAGTGGAAGTAATGCTAGATACAGGTTTTACCGCAGGCTATCTGGCAATTAATTTTCAAGATATGGAGGCTTTGGAGTGGCAGTTAGTTAAATCTAAATTCAAGCTGGCTACAGCGCGGGGAGATGCTTTATTTGACCTCTATGAAGGTCGAGTAATTATTGACGGTCAAGAGTTTGTTATTCCGGTTCATGTGGGAGAGGAACTCCCGGAGATTTTAATCGGTTCGCAATGGTTAGATAGGATGCAGCTAGTTGTTAATAAATCGATCGGCATTTTGACGTTAGAAACAGTATCGAGTGCAGAATGATTGCAGATCGATCGCCCTTTCTCAAAAAAAGCGATCGCCCGCATTCAACTACAAAAATGACTGTATTTTAGCAGAGTTGAGTTCCCGACCGATCAGCACTAATTTGGTTTGCCGGAGTTCCGAAGGTTGCCAAGGACGATCGTAAAAATATTCTATCCGTGAACCCACACCTTGCAACACCATCCTCATCGGTTTCTTGGGAACCGCCACAAACCCTTTAATCCGATAAATTTCCTCCTGCTGCATCAACGATTGCAGTTTTTTCACCAAAGCTTCAGGTTCAAATTCGCGATCGGCAATAAAGTAAGTCGAGTTAATATCATCATCATGTTCATGTTCCTCCTCAGTGTCGTGGTGACTCGGACGAGACTCCAAATCATCCTCAACCGCCGCATTAAATCCCATTAGCACATCCGGGTTAATTTCGCCACCTTTGCAAGGCACAATTTTCACACTCGGACGTAACTCTTGCTGCAACCAGCTTTGGACTTTCTTGTGAGTTTCAGCATCTACGCGATCGACCTTCGTTAAAAGTACCATATCCGCACAGGCTAACTGGTCTTCAAACAATTCCTCGATCGGAGTTTCGTGATCTAAACTAGAATCAGCTTGTCGCTGTGCCATCAAAGCATCAATATCACCGACAAAAGTACCGCTAGCAATAGCTTCGCAATCGACAACAGCAACAACACCGTCTACAGTAGCACCCGTGCGAATTTCCGGCCAGCGAAAAGCTTGAATCAAAGGTTTAGGAAGTGCGAGGCCAGAAGTCTCAATTAAAATACAATCAATTTGTTCTCTGCGCTTCAACAATTCCTGCATAGTCGGCAAGAATTCCTCTTGAACAGTGCAGCAAAGACAACCATTTGTTAGTTCAACAATATTGCTGCTGACATTTTCTTCTTCATCGCAAACTTGGCAATCGCGCAGCAGTTCTCCATCAATTCCGATTTCGCCAAATTCGTTCACCAGAACAGCAATGCGGCGACCTTGATTATTTTGCAATAAGTGGCGAATTAAGGTAGTTTTGCCGCTACCAAGAAAACCAGTGATGACAGTAACAGGGATTTTGTGCATTGATAATTTTGTTGTTGTTGGTGAAGGGGAATCTCTCGTTTTCTAGTTCCCAAGCTCTGCCCATTGGTGACAACTTAAGCCGACCGTCCGCCAGGGAATGAATTCCCTGGCTGATAGCTAAAGTCCTCTGAAGAGGACTAATGAGTTCTTCAGTCCTCTTCAGAGGACTTTAGCTTTGAGGCAGGGGTTTCAACCCCTGCCGGACTGCTGCCGGAGGGCAGGAGGGCCGGTTTGACGTTAAGTTGTCACCAATGGGCAGAGCATGGTAACGAGAAAGGCTCTAATTTGCCAGCGGTGGAATCTTTGCTAAAACACCTTTTTTCAGAGCTTGAGGACGCTCAGACCAAGGCAACAAACCGTCCGGTTTAGCATAGTATTGACCCGCGCATTCGAGTACAGCCTCGACGGTTTCCGACTCATTTGCTGGTAAATCGCCAAACAGATAAGTGTACTTTCCAACAGCAGCAAAAGACACCGCACAAGAGTGACTGCAAGCACTCATGCACTCAACCTCTTGAATCTCAAACTTATCAGAAAACTCCCAATCTTTAGCGAGTTGCGACAAATTTTCCATAAATTGTTGACCGCCGCTTTTGCCTTCGCGCTTGCCGTTTTTCCAAACACTAGCGCAAGCAGTGCAAACAAATAGACTGTGCTTTGTGCGTACAGTCGTGTTAATTCCATCCATCATCCGTACCTCGCAGATGCGTTCAAAAGTGAGTTAGATATCGGCGGGCATTCTGACTTGAGAAACCACAAGGGTTTCATTACAGTTGCGGGACAGCGCCGGACTTGCACCGAACTTTCCCCGTTTCCTCTAACGGCTGCTCCCCGCTAGAACCGATCGCGAAATCACATCATACCGCACTTGCCGCCTTTTTGGAAAAAAGTTATGTTGGTAATCTCCATCCATCCCAAAAAAAATAACTCTTTGTGGAACAGGCATCTTGCCTGTTGCTGACAGGATAAAACCCCACCAAAAAAAATAACTCTTTGTGGAACAGGCATCTTGCCTGTTGCTGACAGGATAAAACCCCACCAAAAAAATAACTCTTTGTGGAACAGGCATCTTGCCTGTTGCTGACAGGATAAAACCCCACCAAAAAAATAACTCTTTGTGGAACAGGCATCTTGCCTGTTGCTGACAGGATAAAACCCCACCAAAAAAAATAACTCTTTGTGGAACAGGCATCTTGCCTGTTGCTGACAGGATAAAACCCCACAAAAAAAATAACTCTTTGTGGAACAGGCATCTAGCCTGTTGCTGACAGGATAAAACCCCACCAAAAAAATAACTCTTTGTGGAACAGGCATCTAGCCTGTTGCTGACAGGATAAAACCCCACCAAAAAAATAACTCTTTGTGAAACAGGCATCTTGCCTGTTACTGACAGGATAAAACCCCACCAAAAAAATAACTCTTTGTGGAACAGGCATCTAGCCTGTTGCTGACAGGATAGAAACCCCTCAAAAAAAAAATAACTCTTTGTGGAACAGGCATCTTGCCTGTTGCTGACAGGATAGACACCCCTCCCACAAAAACATTACTACAAACTATATGAACGCCTTCACAGATTTTTCTACTCACGGCTATCAGATTGAAAAAGAACTCGGACACAACAGTCTCGGCGGCCGAGTTACATACTTAGCGAAAAATACGAATACTCAAAAATTAGTTGTACTAAAGCAATTTCAATTTGCCCAATTAGATGCTAGCTGGGCTGAATACGAAGCTTACGAACAGGAAATCAAAGTGCTGCAAAATCTAGATTTCCCCGGCATTCCCCGCTATCTCGATTCTTTTCAGACTGACAGCGGTTTCTGCATGGTGCAGGAATACAAAAATGCCCAATCTGCTGTCGCGCGGACGTTTTCGCCGCCGGATATCAAGCAAATTGCGATCGCAACTTTAGAGATTTTAGTTGACCTGCAATCTCAGAAACCGCCGATAATCCACCGCGACATTAAGCCAGAAAACTTGTTAATAGATGACGAACTCAATGTTTATTTAGTAGACTTCGGTTTTGCTCGACTAGGAGGTGGAAATATCGCGGCTAGCAGCGTCGTCAAAGGCACGATGGGATTCATGCCACCGGAACAAATGTTCAACCGACAATTAACAAAAGCATCCGACCTTTACGGCTTGGGGATAACGCTGATTTGCTTGTTAACTGGTACGAAATCTGCGGATATCGGTAATTTAGTTGATGCCAATTATGGTATTCATTTCCGGCATTTAGTACCGCCATTGCAGCAGGGTTGGATGAATTGGCTGGAGAGGATGGTAACGCCGAGATTGCAAGACAGATATCCATCGGCTGCGGATGCTTTAACTGCGCTAAAATCTTTGGATGTCAGCAGCTTGCCGAAAGTGAGAATTGAGCGCGATCGCATTGAATTCACCCCCACAGAATATGGAGAAAAAGTAACACAAATCGTTACCGTTAGCAACCCTATTCCCGATACAATTTTAGCAGGTCGATGGGAAGTAGCACCGCACCCGAACGATCCGCCACATACTCCTTACGACCACCCTTGCATCTCCTTTGAACCGCAGAAATTTGAGGGCAATGAGGTTAGGTGCAAAATAACGGTAGACACGAGCAAATTGTTAGCAAATAAAATTTATCATCGCCAGATGATACTCCACGTTAATTCCGATCCAGATACCCATCAAATTGAGATTCAAGTTAAAACGGCTCCTCTTCCAGAACCAAAGCAAATGCCATATTTGTTTAAAGATAGAGGGAGTTTTATGTTGGTGTTTATCTGCGTCGGTTGGCTGCTAAGCAACCCGATGGAGCGATGGATGTTTTTCACCTTAATAGCTGTGCTACTTCCGGGTTTTGCAGCAGCCGAAAAGACACTATATACAGAAACAGAAAAGAATCGATATACAAAAGGAAATAAAACGGTAAATGGGTTTCCATCTATCTTAGGAGCCACTTTAGGAATTACAGCAATATTACTTGCAGCGATTACTTTTGCATCACTTGGTAGTGGTTTTGGTAATAGTACGGGTAAAGACATCGCTTTACTTGTTGGTTTTGTGATCTCAGCTATAGTTGGTGCTTCAGGTGATTTTGAGAATAGTAGGAGTTTGACAATCCTGGCATTTGTAGCTTGTGGAATTTTGATTGTCTTTTCTTTACCGGCGAGTATGGCAGTGATATTTGTGCTTTTGCTTACTAATTTGGGTTCTTTCAAGGTAGTTTATACCTTAGCTAAAGCCAGAACTTACGAACAGATTAAAAGAGGTTTTTTTAAGAAAGATGCTGTAGCAATTTCATTTCTCACCGCTGGATTTTACATCAGTTTAGGGGTCGTATTTCAACTATACTTAAGGTTGGCCACTGAGATGGGATCGATCGAACCCTTAAAAGTTTTAGTTTTAGCAGCAAGTGCGACTGCCCCTCTCCTCGTCACCGCTATTCCCTTACTTTACTTGATTGTTCTTAAAAGAAACAGAATGATTGCTGCCTACCGCAAATCCCAGCCATATTTAATTAAACCATAATCAACCCTTCCTACTAATAACTTTGGTTCGTATTCTTCAAGAATTTTAAAGACTGAATTTCTTACAACAAACCTTACAAATTTATGAACGCTTTTCCTGACTTTTCCCACTATGGCTATCAAATAAATCGCGAACTCGGACACAATCGCGCCGGCGGGAGAGTTACCTATCTCGCTACCGAAATTAATACCCAACGTTCCGTCGCTGTCAAACAATTTCAATTTGCCCAAACAGGCGCTAATTGGGCTCAATATCAAGCGTGCGAACAAGAAATTCAGATTTTGCGAGAACTGGATCATCCCAACATTCCCCACTATTTAGATTCCTTCCAAACTGCATCGGGTTTCTGCATGGTTCAGGAATACAAAAATGCCGATTCTCTCGCTATTTTGCGCCAGCTAACACCGCAGCGAACCAAGCAAATTGCTATCTCTGTTTTAGAAATTCTCAAATACTTGCAAAACCGCGTTCCGCCAGTGATTCACAGAGATTTAAAACCGGAAAATATCTTGGTGGACGATCGCCTGAATGTCAGCCTTGTCGATTGCGGATTTGCTAGAATCGGCGGGGGAGAAGTGGCCGCCAGCAGCGTTGTTAAAGGCACTTTGGGCTTTATGCCGCCAGAACAAATGTTCAATCGGCAGCTAACTGTTGCATCGGATTTATACAGTCTCGGCGCGACGCTAATTTGCTTGCTAATCGGCATCAATTCTACCGAAATTGGCAGTTTGATGGACGATACGGGGCGGATTAATTTTAAACATCGCTTGACGCAGCTAACTCCAGAGTTTCTTGACTGGCTGCAAAAAATGGTGGAACCGAATTTCAAACACCGCTATCCTTCCGCAGATGCGGCCTTAAATGCTTTGATTCCCCTCGAAGTAGTTCAGCAGCGTAACAACTTAAAACCGATATTGATATCAGTCGGAGTATTAACAGCAATTTCTGCTATTTTTATTCCGCTTTTTTGGAAATCTCCCGAACCTCAAACAGCAGTAGATATCAAACGAGTAATCAACTCAGCCAATTTGAACCCTAAGACTCAAGTAATGTTAACTGACGAATTAGAATCAACGAAACTTAGAGATGTTTGGTCTTTGAAGCAAAAGAAAAAAGTCTATTTTGCTGTAAGTGCTGCTAACTTGCCAGAAGGAGAATATAGAAGTTATTGTAAGGTTGTCAACCCTCAAGGACGATTCGCAGCCCAAAGTCAATCTTATTTAAAAACGACGGGCGATCGATTAAATACTTGGTGCTGGTACAATTTTAAAAAGGATGATAAGCCGGGAAATTGGAAGTTTGAATTTTACTTAGACGGTCAAAAAGTGACGCAAAATAGTTTCAAGGTCTTACCTTAAGATAGTTGTTCCGGGCTGGCAGTGAATTTCTTTGCCGTCAAAAGTTGGCGGATTCCAAGTTTCTGCATAACTTGCATTAATTCGATCGCTCTCGCAAATTGCAGAAATAGTTGTTATGCCACCCTTTTCTTTAAAAGCAAACACTGCGCCAGTGTAGGATTTCCCGGTACTCATATCATTAGGTTTGGCAATCGCGATCGCGCTTTCAAATTGTGCCGGTTGGCGTTGATTGTACGAGGTTTGCACCGGACCCATTGAGGAGACAAGCGTGTAATTATTGTCATCGGTTTGTTCTTTAATTCCTAGACCCAGTTGGGTAATGTTCTCGCTAAATTTACCGTACTCTGCATAGTAAGCTTGCTGCGCTCTATTGATGCTATTAATATATTGTTTTGCTTCTGAGGATTTCGGATCGCTGGAGATGAAAAGTTTATTGAGTTTGAAATCGTAAAATGATGCCATGATGCCACCCATAACCGCGCTGTAAATTGCAATCCTCGGCAGCAAACTGGATACTGGCAATCTCGATTTTTTACTGGCTTTAGCTACATTGACGGACATTTTTTTAACTGTCATAAAGTAAATGTGCCAAGCTTGTAGGGTGCGCCACAAGCACCCTACAAACTATAAATTATGCAGTTTCGTGCTGTTTGTGCCATGCGGGATGCCACAGCAATTCAGCAGTCGATCGCTTCTCGACCATTTCAGGAGTAATCATACAGTTAGCCACATCCTTGCGAGAAGGCAACTCGTACATGACATCCAGCATTAACTCTTCTAAAATGCTGCGGAGAGCTCTCGCGCCGGTTTTGCGACGATAGGCTTCCTGGGCGATCGCCCGTAGCGCTTCCGGCTGGAATTCCAATTCCACGCTGTCCATCTTCAACAGCTTTTGATACTGCTTCACCAGCGCATTTCGGGGCTCAGTCAATATCTGCATCAAAGCTGCTTCATCCAGCGGCGAAATCACCGTCACCACCGGTATCCGCCCCACAAACTCAGGAATCAAACCAAACTTGACTAAATCGTCCGGCTGTACCTGCTGCAAAATATCAGCGGCCCGCTTGTCTTTCGCCGGCAAAGTCGAGTTGCTGTCGCTTTCCGTTGGCTGAATAAAGCCCAAGGATTTTTTACCCAAACGCTGTTCAACTATTTTTTCCAAACCGACAAAAGCACCGCCACAAATAAATAGAATTTTGCTAGTGTCAACTTGAATAAAATCTTGGTAAGGATGTTTGCGGCCGCCTTGCGGGGGAACGTTAACCACTGTTCCTTCCAACATTTTTAGCAGCGCTTGCTGCACTCCTTCTCCCGATACATCCCTGGTGATCGAAGTGTTTTCGCTTTTGCGAGCAATCTTGTCAATTTCATCAATATAAATAATGCCCCGCTGCGCCGCTTCCACATCAAAATCGGACATTTGCAACAGCCGCAGCAAGATATTTTCTACATCGTCGCCGACATATCCAGCTTCTGTCAGTGTCGTCGCATCCGCTACCGCAAAGGGAACTTCGAGCATTTGCGCCAAACTTTGCGCTAACAAAGTTTTGCCACAACCTGTGGGCCCGACTAGCAGGATGTTGGATTTTTGCAGTTCTACATCGCTGTCAGGGGAAGACTTGTCGCTATCTTTAGCTTGGTCAACGCTCAAGCGCTTGTAGTGGTTATAAACTGCTACAGAAAGGACTTTTTTTGCTGAATGCTGGCCGATGACGTGGTTGTCTAAATGCTGCTTAATCTCTGTTGGTTTCGGAATTTGAGCTAAAACAATTTTCGATTTGTTCGATCGACCTGGGCGCCGGGTTCCTTGTCCCTGAGACTCTCGCACCTCTGACTGGGGAATCTGTTGACCAATTGTTTTACTGGAGTCAAAGAACTCCTCCTCTAAAATTTCATTGCACAGTTCCACGCATTCATCGCAAATGTAGACGCCGGGCCCAGCTATTAACTTGCGGACGTACTCTTGCGACTTGCCGCAAAAGGAGCATCTCAGATGGGAGTCATATTTTGACATATTTGCCTCTTAATTTACGGTTGCGGTTGCTTGTTTCGACTGGGGAAGTTGCCGCGGGAGTGACCTTAGCTGTGCCCTAGAAGGGTTTCCCGATCGGACACCCAAGCCAGTCAGTCGATTTTAGATTTTAGATTTTAGATTTTAGATTTACTCCACAGATGAATTTTGGAGCTGAACTAGGGTCTAAAATTTGGGGCTCTGCACGACTTAAGTCGGGGGCTTGTCTCGGTTTTTTGGCGCAGTCAAGCTTCGCGATCTCTGTTTCTAAGTTAACACTTTTGAGGCTTTAGTGATTAGTCATGAGTCATGGGAGCCAATTTGAATTTTTAATTTTCACTTAAAAATAAAGCCGCACGGGCTTACCATTTTTTGTATTCCAAAAATTTTCCCGACATAATTATTTTCACTCGATCGCCTTTTGGGTCTGCTTCTTTCTCGACATCCAAAGTAAAGTCGATCGCGCTCATAATCCCGTCACCAAATTTTTCGTGAATCACTGCTTTGAGTGGCATCCCGTAAACCTGCATAATTTCATAGAAACGATAAATCAGCGGGTCAACCGGAACCGAGGTCTCCAAAGAACCTTTTAACGGAGGTTCACAGAGAACCGCAGCCGTCTCGCTATCTAGTCCCAAAGCCGAGACAATTTTCTCGGCTTCATCTTCTGATGCGGTAGCTTGACGGTAAATAACCGCGGCAATCCAAACTTCGTCGCGCCCCAAAACTTTTTCCAAATCTGCAAAACTAATTCCCTTAGCTTTTTTAGCCGCCAAAAGCTTTTCTGTAATTCCTGAAATTGCCATTAAATATTCTCCCCTTCACTTCTGTGTCCGATGTGAAATATCTCTCACATTTTTGGAATTTTGTCAATACTAAATTGAGAAAAAAATCGAATTGATAGGTCGGAACTTCAGCCCAAGTTGGTCTCGTCAACCCCCACAACTCATACAATTTGAGATTTGAGATTTGAGATGTTAGATTGGCAATGACTTATGACTACCAGGGTTGGGAGCTAGTCAACAGTTGCATTATTTTTGCCAACTCGTATCACAACCGCTAAATCCTAAAATAACTCCTAACTGCCCAGGGGCAATGCTACAGTTGGCAGTATATGTAATAAAAGTTACACGCGCAAAGGCCTTCGGCATTCGGCAAACGGGTAAATTTTGATCGTGCTAGCCTGAAGCTCAATCCTCGCTCACGCAGGCAAAGCCCCTTTACCACTCAAAACCGACAACTGACAAAAGTATGGAGATTCAGACCAAAGATTACACGATCCAGTACAATCGCGCTACGCAAACAGTCACCTGTAGCGGCTCGTTCCGACTCAGCCAGGTGGAAGAATACGCACCGATCGTCGATCTGCTCAACGAAGTGGCTGACTCCTGCCCAAACACGGTGACTCTAGACCTGCGAAAGCTAGAATTTTTAAATAGTTCTGGAATTAATATTGTCTCAAAATTTGTGATCAAAGTGCGCCAGCAAAAAAATATTCAAATGGCCATCAAAGGTTCTAAACAGATCCCCTGGCAGATAAAATCCCTGAAAAACTTGCAGCGGCTGATGCCTTCCTTGCACTTAGAATTGGAATAATATTGGAATAATAGCGAAAAAGGTAGACAGGAATCCCCGGCTAAGTCCGAGAACCAGGATGAGGGTGGCTGAAGTTAATCGGAATAAGTCATAGTTAAACTAGCACAAAACCATAAAAAACTTCAGAACCGACTAAAAATTACCAATTTTCAATTGCTATGCAGGAAGAACCATCGACAGAACAGCTACTTTTCGACGTTCAGCGGCTGAGTGCGGAACTTGAAAACTTGAAGCGCGAAAAGGTTGACCTAGAACTTTTGCTGGAGACTACCACCGAACATTCAGATACGATGGAAGCTCACTTGCTGAGCAAAGCTCAGTTGGCGCTGCGTTCAAGCGAAGAGCAGTTTCGGGCGATCGCCTCGGCAACTCCCGTGCCGATATTAGTTTCTCGCCTCTGTGACGGGTTAATTCTGTATGCGAACGCTCAATTGGCTTCTCTGCTGAACATACCCCTAGAAAAATTGATCGGCTGCAGCACTCCCGACTTTTACTTCAACCCCGCCGATCGCCCAAAGGTACTTGAGGCACTTGCTAAAGAGGGATACCTCCAAAACTACGAAATCCACTGCAAAAAATCAGACGGCACCGCTTTCTGGGCGATGATCTCGGTTCAGTCGCTGGTGTTTAACGGCGAGCCGACAGCATTGTGCGCCTTGTACGACCTCACCCAGCGCAAGGAAGCAGAACAAACCCTCCAAGAGAGCGAAAAGCGGCTCCGCCGCCAGAGTTTGGCTTTGTTGCAGCTAGGTAGGCAGAGGACTCTCAACAGCGGTGCGCTGAATGTGGGAATTCGCGAAATTACCGAGGCTGCTGCCCGCACTTTGGATGTGGAAAAAGTCAGCGTCTGGCTTTACAACCACGGAAGATTTGGAACTCGCTACCCCAGCGATCCCCAGCTAAATTTTACGGAGAGAGTGCTCGCCCACAACCAAACAGAGGCACTCGATACAGAGGCCGGGGCCTCAGAGCAACACGAGGGGGTGAATCATTCTAAGTTTAAAATGCCCAACCTCAAATTAGTTTGTCTCGACTTGTACGATCGCACCCAGGAGAATCATTTGAGCCGGGAGTCCATATCGCCAAGCGATTTAAATTTATCCCTTTTAGATGTTGAGGGCGACGCACCGGGCGAAAATTTGCGATCGGAGAATGGTTTAGAACCTACGACACAGACTCAAAAATCTCTACAAACAAATTTGTCCCACGCATCTTCGCTAGCCGAACATTCCGCTGTGCTGCCAAATGCCAGCAAGCCCAATTCATCCATATTAAATGTAGCAATTAGGCTCGGTGGGCAGATCGTGGGCATCCTCTCTCTCGAACATATCGGTGCCCCCCGCCAATGGGCTCTGGAGGAACGCACCTTCGCCGATTCTTTGGCAAATTTGGTAGCGCTGGCGATCGAAGGATTTGAGCGCCAGCGGGCTCAGGAAGCCCTCTCCAAAGCCAAAGCGCAGCTAGAAATGACCGTCGATCAGCGCACCGCTCAACTCACCACCGCCAATAAACTGCTCCGCATCGAAATTGCCGAGCGCAAAAGAGCCGAAATAGCCTTGCAAGAAGCCTTACACAAAGCTGAAGCAGCTTCGAGAGCTAAAAGCACTTTTTTAGCCAATATGAGCCACGAGCTGCGGACACCGCTCAACGCGATTATCGGTTACAGCGAAATGCTACAAGAAGAAGCACGGGAATCGGGACTCGAAGAGATCATTCCCGATACCCAAAAAATTTATAACGCCGGCAAACACTTGCTGACTTTAATTAACGATATTCTCGACCTTTCTAAGATAGAAGCCGGTCGGATGGAGCTTTATTTAGAAAAATTTGACCTCTGTAATTTAATAGAAGAAGTCGTTGCAACTTTGCACCCTTTGGTGGAAAAAAACCACAATCAATTGCAAGTTTCTTGCTCGGAAAATTTGGGAGTGATGTATGCAGATTTGACTAAAGTCCGGCAAATTCTGTTCAATTTGCTCTCGAATGCCCTGAAGTTTACCGAAGGTGGAACCGTGCTGTTGAGCGCGAGTCGCGAACCAGCAGGTGACAGCGATTGGGTTTATTTGCAGGTATCTGATACGGGGATTGGAATGTCGGCAGAACAGCAGCAGGGTTTGTTTCAACCTTTTATTCAAGGGGACGCTTCGACTACTCGCAAGTACGGCGGCACTGGTTTAGGATTGGCCATTAGCCGCTTGTTTTGCCAGATGATGGGCGGCGATATCACTGTTGAGAGTGAGTTGGGTGTTGGCTCTACTTTTACTGTTCATTTAAAGGCAAAAGTTGATCTTAGTTAGAATCAAGTTGGGCAACTAGCAATGTAGGGGATTTAAGGGATTTAAATGGTGGGGGTTTTGCCAGGAATTATCTACCGGATTTCAGGGATTTAACGAATGGCAAAAGATGGAAGAATTTCCCCATTACCACTTCCCCCATTACCACTTACCCATTACCAATTACCCATTCCATTTTTAATTGTGACACCGATCGCGATCGACCTCTGTTGTCGATCACACACTAGCATTGTTTTTCAGCCTAGAATACCTATATTATCCCAAATTTGTCCTGCCGGCCCGATCGGACGCCTCGCTGCATTTACAAATCCCACCTCAACCTAATTAAAGGGGTGGGGGGTTGCTTCCAGAAAGGCAATTTGGTAAAAGTAATGCTATGGTCGCGAACCAGTAGAAGGCAAAATTTAACAGGAAATCAGCAAGTTTCTAAAGTCTCTGGACGCAGAAACACAATTCTGCTTTTTGCCTTCATACTGTTTCTACTGGCTATATAGCATTGCTGCTGAAAGCAATGCAGAATTTCTCAGAATCAAAGGAGTGCATCTACATGATTAAACCTTGCAGTCAACCGCTAAAAATAAATCCTTTTACTTGTTATCGCGATCCGGCTACAGGCAGGTGGACTACTGTAGTTACAACTGTTCAGAACCCTTGCGAAACAGACTCTAGTTTAAAAGCAGAAGCCGAAGGCGAAAACGAAGGTAAAGCAGAAACTATCCTATCTGCTTCGCCTGCTGTCTCGGTGTCGAAAAAAGTCCTTTCTTTCTCGTTGCCTCAGTTTAAACACCGTGCCAAAAAATCTGCTGTTAGTGTCAGCAGGTAGCTATCGCAGGGGTCTAATCTAGTTTCCACGGTTAGTCCCCCACGAGCGCCCAATAAAAAAACAAACTTATCCATAGCCTAAACTGCCAAAAAGCGATATACTGGCAGCAAAGTTTCTCCTTCAATATCCGTGAAGTATTTGCTCGATCGCTGCCTCCACTTTGTATGGACAGACCGACCAATTCGCCAGCGGGGAACAGTAATCATTGCTATCCCCCTGGTTTTTCTGTTTGCTTCGCTGCTAGCAATTGCCGGCCTCCGGGATAGTGCGATACAGATAAGAAAGCGAGCAGATACTAATAAGGCAATACTTCAGGAAACTAACCGGTTGATCGGCCTGGTGGTGGATGCGGAAACGAGCATTAGGGGTTATGGGTTGACGCAGCGCCGCGAATTTCTATTACCCTACTTAGAAGCAAAGAAGAGTTTGCCTCCGCTGCTGGCTAAACTCAAGGTTATGGTTCAAGAAAACAAACTGCAAGCTCAGCGATTTGAAGCTATAAAAAAAAGTACCGAACAGCATATAAATTTCTTGCAAAACACTTTGAATAAGCTCGAAAGTTCGGCAACAAGGATGCAGTCGCCGGAAAGAATTCAGGTGTTTGCTCAAGGCAAATTGAACATGGATAAGCTGCGTACACAAATTAATACTTTTTCTGCTGCCGGCGAAGCCTACCAGAAAAGTGTAGATCGGCAACTAGGGGACGTGGTAGATTTCATTAATTTTGTGCAAGTTGCGGGTTTGCTTTCCGGCTGTTTGGGTGCAGGGGCTTCCTGGTATTTATTTGATAGTTTAGAGAAGGAATTGAGGAAGCGGGAAGCTGGCTTGGAAGAAAGTAAAAGTCGCATTCAAGCTGTGGTAGACAATGCGGCTGACGGTATTATTACTTTGGATGCACAGGGAAATATTGAGTCTTTTAATAGGGCAGCCGAAAAGATTTTTGGCCAGAAAGCCGATCGAATAAGGGGATCTAACCTGCGGCGGCTGATAGCTCAACCGCTGCCGCACAGCAGTGTGGGGGATTATTCGATCGAATATTTTGTGTTACATCCAGATACTACCCTGAAGACTTACCAGCAAGAAACAGTTGGAATGCGACACGACGGAACGAAGTTTCCGATGGAGTTGTCTGTCAGCGAAATGCGTCTGGCCAATCAACACTTGTTTATTGCGATTTGCCGCGATGCCAGAGGACGGAAAAAAGCAGAGGAAACTCTGCGAAAGCAAGCGCAAATGCTGGATTTGGCCAACGATACGATCGCGGTACTAGACTTGAATGGGGCAATTTCTTATTGGAATTTGGGGGCAAAGTGGCTCTACGGGTGGCGGAAGTCGCAAGCAATGGGAAAAAATATTCACCAGCTTCTACAAACAGAATGGGCCCAACCTTTTGAGGTAATTCAAAAAGTATTTTTCGAGAAGGGTTCTTGGCAAGGAGAACTGGTGCGAACCAAGAAAGACGGCACCAAAATAACGGTGGCCAGCCGGTGGACTTTGCAGTACGACGATCAAGATCAACCGGTGGCTATTTTGGAAATTAGCAACGATATTAGCGATCGCAAACGCTCAGAAATTGCTTTAGCCCAAAGCGCGCAGCGGTTTCGCGCTACTTTTGAGCAGGCGGCAGTCGGCATGGTTCAAGCGACTGTGGAAGGCAAGTTTCTGTTAGTCAATCAAAAACTTTGCGAAATTTTGGGCTACAGCCGGCAAGAATTGGTGGAGAAAAGATTTCAGGATATTACTTGGGCTGCAGATTTGGCAAGCGAACTGGAACTTGTGCGCCAATTGTTAGCAGGAGAAATTGAAAATTTCTCTGTGGAAAAGCGCTACATCCGCAAAGACGGAGAGTTGGTGTGGGCCAACTTGACGGTTTCGCTCCTGCGAGAACAAAATGGCACTCAATTTCTGATGAGTGTGGTAGAAGATATTAGGGAACGCAAACAAGCTGAGGAATCGCTGCGGTTGCGCGCTCAAGAATTGAGGTTGACGGCGCAAAATCTGGCTCAAACAACGAATGTTTTGAAAAAGCGGAATCAAGAATTAGACCAGTTTGCTTATGTAGTTTCTCACGATTTGAAAGCGCCGCTCAGGGCGATCGCAAATCTCAGCAGTTGGATAGAAGAAGACCTCAGCGAGTCAATGACAGAGGATACTCTGCACCAAATGAACCTGCTGCGCGGCAGAGTTCACAGAATGGAAGCTTTGATTGAAGGACTGCTGCAATATTCCCGCGTCGGACGCATTAAAGTAGCTTTAGAAAGGGTAAAAGTTGATAATTTATTAGCCGAAATTATTGATTCTTTGGCGCCGCCGTCGGGATTTGAGGTGAAAGTTGAACCGGGAATGCCAAATTTTGTGACAGAAAGATTGCTGTTGCAGCAGGTTTTTTCTAATTTAATTAGCAACGCAATTAAGCACAACCGAGCTGAATCGGGTCATGTAAAAATCTCGGTTAAAGAGTTAGATGATTTTTACGAGTTTTCTGTAGAGGATGACGGGCCGGGGATTGCTCCTCAATATCACGATAAAGTTTTTGTAATTTTTCAGACATTGGAAGCTCGCGATAAAGTTGAAAATACAGGGATTGGTTTGTCGCTGGTGAAAAAAATTGTGGAAGGTCAAGGGGGCAGTATTTCCCTAGAATCTGCTGAAGGTAAGGGAGCCACTTTTCGGTTTACTTGGCCCAAGCAACCTATTAGCCAAGACGGAAAATAAAACAACTCTAAAGGTAGGAGGTTTACGGATTACCGCAATCAAAAGAGTAAATGTAGGGTGCACGCGGACTACGGAGAACCCGATAGCGAGTGTTTAAACGGCATCACAACGGATTTCGATGATAAATCCATCAGGATCGTAAAAGTAAATGCCGCGTCCTGTAGCGCGAGTGACGGGGCCGCTATCGATCGCAATTTGATTTGACTTTAGCACTTCCAGAGCGCGATCGAACAAATCCGGCTCGATATCGAAGGCTAAGTGGTTGGCGCGGGTAAAAGCTTTCTCCGGGTCTGGGTTTGGCGGTTCCAAGTCGGGCTGCCAAAATAAGTCAATAACAGTACCGTCTGGGGTAACGAAATTAGCGACTTTACCAGCGGCTACCATTTCTGTTAAAGTTGCGGGAATTTCTGCACCTGTTAGTTCGTGCAGCCCGAGAATTGTACCGTAGAAGTGGCGGGAAGCTGTCATATCGCGCACGTTTAAAGCGATATGATGAACGCGGCGCAAATTCCCCGGCGCGAGGGCAATTTTGACGTTGTTTTCGGTAGTTTGCATGATTGTCAATTGCGAATGTTCAAATTGAATGCAGTTTGATTTATTCAGATCGTCTGCTGTAAAATAAGCCTTTTAAGTTGGTAGTCAGGACTTCATCGGGGCGCAGAAACCGGGGTTTTTACCTTGGGTGCGGTCTACAACGTGTCTTTTCGTAAAAAAACCGGGTTTCTCAACAATTGTGAGGATCGCGAATTAAATAACTTACAATTTTAATTATTATTGTGGGATGGGCGTCTCGCCCGTCCAAAAAGGACGGGCGGGACGCCCATCCCACAAACTTGTGGAAGTTATTTAATTCTCATTCCTGAGTAAGTCCTAGTATTGTTATTTTTCTTTGGGAAACGATGCCATGCCTACAAATAGCATGGCCAGACCACCTGCCAGAATTGCGAAGGCAAGTACACCTACAACTAAATCTAATCCCGATGTATTTTCCATTAAATTAAACAGTTCTCCAATTAAATCCTATCATCGGTATTTCTTAATTGCTGAGTGCTTGCAAACAATGGGGAAGAGAAAAAAATAAGCTTTCAACTTATTAGAAAAAAAGCCAATTAATTTCTTCCCTCTTCCCTAAACCTCCATCCGTTAAATCCGTTAAATTCTGTAAACTGCTTAGTTGCCGAACTTTTTATTTGGCCAATTCTCGATCGATAGCAGCGATTAGTTCTGGTGAATCGGGGCCAACACTGCTGCGGAATCTGGCAACCACTTCACCCTGTTTGCTAACTAAGAATTTCTCAAAATTCCACGCAACCTCACCCTTGGGATCGACTGCACTCGTAAGCTTAGCGTATAGCGGGTGCTGCTGAGTGCCTTTAGCGCGTACTTTGTCAAATAATTCAAAGGTGACGCCGTATTTTGTAGTACAGAAATTGACGATTTCGGGATTACTTCCGGGTTCTTGACCTCCGAAGTCGTTACAGGGAAATCCTAAAACACGGAGTCCAGCCGCGCTGTACTTCTGGCTCAATTCTTCGAGCCCTTTGTATTGAGGTGTATAGCCACATTTGGAAGCTACATTAACTATCAAGAGTACCTGGCCAGCGTACTCTCCTAGCTGCTTGTCTTCGCCTGCGATCGTTTTTACTTTAATGTCGGAGATTGTGCTGGGCATTTTCAAATACTTTTAAATTTGACCACCACAATTTTACCGCAAGTCGGTACAATTTTGTCTAGAGGTCGATCGCTAAAAATTTCCATATCCCGGTCGGGGCGGGTTTACGGATCTCGCGCTTATATTATAGATATGGGTGAACCCGCCCCTACCAAAATTACGGTTAATTTACCGAACACGATCTTAGTAGATGGCGGTGAACTTTCTCCCCAGCACGACTCGCCACAGCCCGCTGTTAGATTTAACTCTCTGAGTTGTGTTCCGTCATCCATTTTTGGTAAGTATTCTCAAGTTGCTTGTCTTCCAGAACGAGTTCTAGGCGGACTTTCACGCAACCGTGACGGGGTTGAGAGGCGATCGAATTTAAGATTTTGCTAGCTTTCTGCACAGAGGTAAATTCAGCCTTAACTGTCGGTTCTTCGCGATCGGTCTTAATCTCGGTCAAATCTATACCGGTGATGTTTCCCTCGCCTAAATCTATTTCGGCCAACACCTTCGGATCGTCGCCGACTTGTTCGACAATCAGCTTTTCCCACTGGATAGGCACTTGTACCATCCGAGTTTCAATTTCTTTACGTACTATGACTTCGCCGACTTTGCGCTTGCTGCGATTGATCACCAATCGTTCTTCTAGCAGGCGAATTACTTCTTGATCGACAATATCGAAGTTTTCCTCATCCTGATCTGTCTCGAAATCTGCATTTGTGAGATCGGCATCTGTTAGATTTGACATAACTTTTGAGGGATTTGTTGACTCACTGTTGCTAAATTCACTATCCGGTTCCGAGGCCTTTTCTAAATACGGATGCCCGCCATTTGCCGAAGCTACCGGCAGCAGATCGACTTGCTCCGAATTAATAGTTACAAACAGCGCTTTTTGGTGATAATCGACTTTTTTGAGCAGCTTAACACTTAATAAAAAAATGCGGGGATTGTCGCTACCTAGCCCGGCCACCACAAAGTTTAACTGACCGTTAGCATCAAAATAGACATCTTTAACTTTGCCTACTAAGTGACCTTGGTTGTCTTTGACGGTAAAACTTTTTAGCTTAGTTCTGACCTTTTCAGGCACCCGGTTGAGACGGGTTATTGATTTGGCAGTTGCTATCTTTTCTGCTGAGGCTTGACCGTTCATTTTTTAAACTTTCCTGCTTAGGGATTTTTATTATGAATTGGTAAGGGAAAATTGGGAAAGGCGGGGAAAGTTCATAAACGTTGCCAAAACTAGACAAGTTTTGTACCCTCCCCGCCCCTCACATAGGAATTGCCCGATCGCCACCAATTCCATCAAACCTGCGCGGTGACAGAATTATGTCATTAAGGCGCAATTCCTATGCAATAGCTGTTGCGGTTGGTTTAGATCTTTTTATTTTTATTATCTACAACCGCAGTTCCATCAGTCTTAACGTCTAATTCTTCACGACGCAAGGTTTCTTCGCCCTCAACCGTGCTGCGAACAACTTCTTTTCTGACGTTGACTTCTTCCCGGACGAAAGCTTCCTTGTGAATGTCGGCAGTTTCTTCGTAGACTTCCATGCGTGCAACTTCCCCTGATTGGAAGTCAGCCTCACCGACTGAAACTACTCGACCTGCTTCTACCGGGGTTACTCGATCGATTACAACTCGTTCTTTTTCAATGGGTACTGAAGCTCGCGCTGTTTCAGTTTCCACGCGCTTGCCAACGGCTACTTCGCCTGTTTTTGCGCGGTTTTTGTTGGCAATCAAGCGTTCTTCATAAAGCTTGAGATTTTGGTGCTGCTGTTCGTTGGTTTCGTAGAGGGGGCGGTCGATATCGTAGCTGTAGTTGCTGCGATCGTAGCTAGCAGGAGTTGCAGGAGTTGCAGTGCTGGCTGCGGCAGTTCCTTGATTGCGATAGACGCCTCTTACCTGTTCTTCGCGATCGTAATCTACTGCTTCTAAATCATTGTAAGCAGGCAATTGTTCTGCTTGAGCTTTGCTGCGAAGGCCTGTTGCGTAGACCCGATGGGCTCCGTAGTCGAAGCGAGCCGAACCGATTGGCAACAATACTTTTTTGCCAAAAATCCAAATACCGGTGTCAATTACCAGATAGCGGAAACGACCTGTGTCATCAACCAAAGCATCATAAACGGTGCCTACTTTTTCATCAGAGTCGCCAGCATAAACATCAAATCCCTTGATGTCGTCTCCCGCAAAGATTTCTTCCTGATAATTCGGATAAAATTCTGCTAGTCTTTGAAGTGCCATGTGTTTTTTCCTCTTTGCTCTACTTAAATTAATAGTAGAAATTAAATCGTTGACTTCCCTCTCCCTAAAGTCTGAAGTGTAGAATTTAGGGCGTTTAATACTATAGGAATACTACGGCATCTCTTCTTCTGTGCTAGCGCGCTCAGCTATTTTAAGGATTGTAAAACTATACAATCGTCAATCTTATAACAAGTATTAAAACTCAAAGCCAACCGTAGGGACACGGCATTGCTGTGTCCTACTCCCCCTGCTGGGCACTCCTTTGCGCTGTGCATACTGTTAATAATTGTTAACTAGGTGGTGAAAAATCAACATTACATAGTAATACCCAAATATCAAAGCCCCTCATCTTGCAGGAGAGGGGCTTCCGGAAAGCTAGAAATTTTAAGTTCAGAGTTGATTGAATTGAGTTCTGATAGCTTCTATCCGTTTGCGGTTAACTCCCAAATCCGACTCTCCCAGACGCGAAGCCGATCGCACATGGATGACTTTTGCTGCATCATCTACGAAAAATTCAACGTCATCAACAAACCCCATCAAAGCACTGGTGAACTCCGCATAGAGGTAATTATCAGTTGCCGTGATTATTTTAGTTTTTCCATAGGAGTCGATCGCCCCTTTGAGCTTGGCCATCGCTTCAGCAGCCGACGAAGTGTAAGCCAAAGGATCAATTTTGTGTTCGGCATCTTGACTGAAGCTGCTGACGCAGTTGGGGGAACTCGGGCACGCTGCGAGTTTTCCTGACACAATCCCGATATTGGCAGGTCTGGTTCCAGCAAACATTGTTTTTTCTCCAGGTATAGCGATAAAAGTAGCGATCGACAGTACCGCTACTGCTAGCAGTGATATTAAAATAACCAGGACTCTTTTCAATGCTGTCGGCGATTTTGTTTCTACTGTTTGCAAAGGATTAGCCCTCGAGAAAGTGCAAATTAAATCTAATTTTAATATTAATTGAAATTGACCTCGAAAAATCACAAAGATTTACTTTTTTCTTCAATTAACCAGTAAGTCAGCATTCTTCCTTTACCTTTAATCGGGATATAGCCTCGTTCTTCCAAAACAAACTGCTCTTTCAAACGCTCGTAAGTCGGCGCCGTCACTTGAATTTTACCAGGCAATCCATTCGACTCCATGCGTGAAGCAACATTAACAGTATCCCCCCACAAATCATAGCTAAATTTGCTAATACCAATAATTCCCGCCACCACCGAACCGCTGTGAATTCCGATCCGCAATTGAAAACTTTCTCCCATTTTGGCATTAAACCTCCTCAAAGCGGCCTGCATCTCCAAAGCTAAAAGTGCGATCGCCTCCGAGTGATCCTCCTGCGGCGTCGGCAAACCCCCAACCACCATGTAAGCATCCCCAATAGTCTTAATCTTTTCCAACCCGTGCAACTCAGACAACCTATCAAACTCCGAGAAAATCCCGTTCAAAATTTCCACTAACTGCGTCGGAGTTTTGTGAGCCGAAAACTCTGTAAAACCCACCAAATCAGCAAACAATACGCTCACATCATCAAAATGATCTGCTATCAACTTTCGCTCTTTTTGCAAGCGATCCGCAATAGGTTTCGGTAAAATATTCAGCAGCAATTTCTCTGTTTGTCCTTGCTGCAGTTTCAGCGCTGCTTCAGCTTGTTTTCGCTGAATCAACGAACCAAGCTGCGTAGCAACGGCGCTCACTAATTCCAACAAGCGCGGCTGACATTTCAGGACTTTTTCGCGATAAAAAATCAAAATAGCTAACACTTGATTGTCCGCCACAATTGGCACCCCAAAAGCCGCTTTCAATCCCACATTCCGCGCAATTTCCGCTCGTAAAAAAACTTGTTCCGGTGCAGTAGAAACATCCTCGATCCATTCTGACTGCTGGGACTGCCAAATCCTACCTGGGAGTCCCACACCTGGAGCAAAAGTCAACTGCCAACTTGTTTGTCGGAATTGGGCAAAACTCAAGTCACTGACGTACCTGCCTGTAGCGCATTTTAAAAAGCCCTCACTGCAAGGAATCCAAGCTTCGCCCAGATTCCATTCAATAGTTTTGCAAATTAAACCTAAAATCACATCTATAGCCGACTCAAAATCCTCAGATTTGCTAATAGCTTGAGTCGCCTGCAGCAGCAATCTCGTTTCCATTTCAACCTGGCGGCGTTCGGCGATTTCCTGGTGTAACTGGACGTTTTGAGCGGTCAATTTTTGATTTTTTTCTTGCAATTGGATTTGCAATGAACGCACAGTAAGTTGATTGCTCACTCGTGCCAATACTTCTTTCACCTGAAAAGGCTTTGTGATATAATCCGCTCCGCCAACTTCAAAAGCTTTTGCTTTATTTATTCCTTCTTCTAGGGCGCTGAGAAAAATGATGGGGATTTCCCTAAATTGCGATGCTTTTAATTTTTTACATAGTTCATAGCCGTCAATATCCGGCATCATAATATCGAGTAAAATTAAATCTGGTGCGCTAGATTGAATAGCATCTAACGCCGCAAAACCATTAGTAACAGGTCGAACTTTATAGCCAGTTTTGTGCAAAATTCTAATCAACAAACGCAGATTATCTGGCGTATCGTCAACTACTAAAATATCGGCTTGATAGTTTTCAGTTTGTTCCGCCTTCATCTGCATGATCTGATTCCTCCGCCTCGGCAATTAAATTGAGAATTTTCTGGTAATCAAAATTATCGAGATGACCCTGGAGAATTTCCGCCAATTCAGGATGAGGCTCCCTTATTTCGTCGATTGTCCTGACAATTAAGTCAAAATCAGCACTGCGGATTACCTGCTTCATGTTGTCTATCCATTCTGCTGGAAGTCTAGGTAAATAAGCAAGCGCAGCATTAGGGAGCGAGTCGGATAAATTATTTCGATCGCCTATTGAGATCAAGTCCGTTGAGTTAGAGTAGACATACTTCACCCCCAGATGTTTGGTGAGGGTATCAAATATATCTATTTTGCGGAAAGGTTTGCTAATAAAATCGTCGCAGCCGACCAATAAAGCAAACGCTTGCCTTCCTTCAATTGTACTAGCTGTCAAAGCAATAATCTTTGGAATCGGGGAGTCGGGATGGGAAATATTCATTTCGCCCTTTCCTTGCTGCTCTTGCTCTCTCTGCTTGATTTTGGCCTTAATTTGTTTAGTAGCTTCGTAGCCGTCCATCACTGGCATTCGCACATCCATCAAAATTAAGTGCGGATGCCAATTTTCCCACATTTCTATGGCTTCCTGGCCGTTGGTGGCTTGTTCCACCCCGAAACCTAAAGGAGAAAGCATTTTTACTAAAAGTTGGCGGTTGTCTTCGCGATCGTCCACAATTAAAATCCGGTAGCACGGTTGATTGGGTTCCAACCCAGTAACTTCGCGGTTAAGTTGCGGATCTGGACGATCGGCAGCAGAAACCGCACCGACAGGAATTTCAAATTTAAAAGTGGTGCCGAGTTCCAGTTGACTTTCTACGACAATTTCTCCTCCCATCAGGCGGACAAATTGACGGCTGAGCTTCAATCCTAAACCCGTGCCTTTCTGAATTTTTTGACCGGAAGCTGTTTGCACAAAAGCCTTAAAAATATCGCCCAATTCTTCGGGAGCAATGCCAACTCCTGTATCTTCAATTTCAAAGAGCAGGAAAAAATCCGGCACAGTTAAATCATCAGCCTCATCGCTCCATTCCACCTGGGCAAAATCACTGCTATTTCTCGCAAAATCCCGAATACTTCTTGTGGTATCAAAGCAAGCTGTGGGACTCTCCAATAAATCCAGAAATCCCGATCTTTCTAACTTTATAACTCTTAAGATGATGTCGCCTGTTTGCGTAAACTTAATCGCATTACTCAGAAGATTAATCAGCACTTGGCGCAGTTTAATATCATCGGTACGCACGTACTGAGGAACGTCAGCATCGCGCTGGAAATGCAACTGCAATTCTTCATTATGTACCCGCAGTTGAAACATATCTTGCAAATCGTCAAGCAAGCGGTAGAGGTCAAAATTTTTCGGGTTGAGTGTCATCCGCCCCGCTTCGATTTTTGACAAATCTAAGACTTCATTGATCAAGGTGAGCAAATGTTCGCCACTACGCCGAATAATTCTCATATTTTCTCGGTTTTCGACAGTAAGATCCGGGCTGGGTTCCATGATTTGTGCAAAGCCGAGTATAGAATTGAGAGGGGTGCGTAACTCGTGGCTCATATTGGCAATAAACGTGCTTTTAGCTTTGTTTGCTGCTTCAGCAGCTAAGGCGGCTTGTTGCAGTTGTTCTGTGCGTTCGTCAATTTGGGCTTCTAAGGTGTGGTGGTAATCTGCTACTATTTTTTCGGCTTGTTTGCGATCGCTAATATCTTGAAAAGCTGCGATCGCATAAACAATATTTCCGCTAGCGTCAAAAATCGGCGTGGTATTGATCTCGATCGCAATTCTTTTGCCATCTTGACGGATTTCTACATCGTCAACCTTAACAGATTCTCCTTTGATGGCCCGCAAAATTGGCAGATTATCCGGCGGGTAAAGCTCATCAGTATTGGCAACATAAAGTTGATAAGTGGCAGCTAATTGTTCCGCAGTGCTTTCCGGGATAGTGTCTGCACCCAGCAAATCCCGCGCTGCCTGGTTGAAATAGGCGATCGAGCCATCGGGATGATAAACAGATACCCCCACTGGCAAAGCTTCTAAAAATTGACTCAGGCGGCTTTCACTCGCCGACAGGGCCTCATTTACTAGCTTTAACTCCTCGTTTACTTCTTGGCGCTTATGAATTTCATCTGTTAACTTTTGATCTTGCAAATAACTGTGAACTGCTTCTACAACCGTTAATTTTAAGTCTTCATTTTGCCAAGGTTTAGGAATATAACGGTACAATTTCGCATACTTAATAGCATTACTAAGGGCTTCCAAATCTGCTTGCCCAGTTAGCATAATAGTCAGCGTCTCCGGCGAGCTTTCGTGAATTCTTCTGAGCAGTTCATCCCCTTTAATATCCGGCATGATATAATCGGAAAGCACCAAAGCAATCTCGTATTCATCAGCCTGCAAATCTGCCAGCAACTCTAAAGCATCAGCCCCCCCTTCAGCGGTTTCAATTATACACCGATCGCCGATCGCCTTTTTCAGTTCAATCTTTAAACTGTTCAAAACGTCAGGTTCATCATCAATACAAACAATCACAGGTTTTTTCATAACTTAGCCAGCCCAGATTTTATAGTCTCTATTAAGTCTTTGCTTTGCCAGGGTTTGTACAAACAACAGTATAAATCTGCTTCTTCTACTGCCCGCTGAACTGCCGCTGCATCCGCTTGACCCGTCAACATCACCTTAATAATTTTAGGATATTTTTGGTGAACTTTAATTAAAAGTTCGTCACCTTTAATTCCCGGCATCAGCCAATCAGAAACAACCACAATCACCTGAGCTTCTTCTTGAAACTCCTCAAGTATATCTAAAGCTTCATCACCACTTTCAGCTAATTCATAAAAGTAATCATTCTTAAATTCATTTTTTAGCTGGATCTTGAGAGTATTCAAGATATCTGGTTCATCATCAACGCAAAGAATTATAGGCTTATTCATCTTTTGCTCTCTGCTTAAATTTTAGTAGGTTTACCGACATGACTTGCTTTTACGTTATAGATTTCGGGCAAAGATGCAGGATATCTGTCCCCTATCTTATTTTAATAGGGCTTCCGAAGATCAACCCGGTTTCTTGTAATAAATCTTGTATTTGTCAGCGAGACAGCGACGAATGTCAATCGATTTTAGATTTTAGATTTTAGATTAAAGAATTGAAGCATTGACCCCACGGATAAATTCGGGCGTTTGTTTATCGGATACAGGTTTTTTATTTCTGGACGGATGAATCCGGGGGCTTGCATCCTGGATGCTTTCCGTCAGAGGGAATCAGCCTCCTGCAGGTAAGTTTTGTTTAATAAATTGGCAGCGAGACTGTAAAAGTTGTCTGCCCCGGTACAGAATCTACAGCAATTGTGCCTTCGTGTTTTTCCACAATTTTTCTCACAATATCCAATCCCAAACCGCTACCTTCGCCCGCCGATTTAGTCGTAAAAAATGGCTGAAAAATTTTCGGAATAACTTCTGAGGGAATACCTTTACCGTTATCCGTAAACTTGAGTAAAATATTTGCCTCTTGCTGCCGAGTTTCAATCGTCAAAATACCTTGATAATCCATTGCTTGCAGGGCATTATGAACGAGATTCGTCCAAACTTGATTTAAGTCATCGGGATAGCACATAATTTGGGGTAAATCTCCATAATTTTTAACTACTTCTATACCGTGTTTCAGTTGATTTTGATAAAGAGTTAACACCGTTTCAATGCCATCGTGCAAGTTCGCCTGGACTTTTTCTGGTTGGCTATCAAAATGAGCGTAAGTTTTTAATGCAAATACAACTTTCCCAGACTTCGCTGTCGCTCTTTGGATCAGGCTAATACTTTTTTTAAAGCTCGCAAACTGGTAGGCACTATTTAAAACTACTTCGCAATCCGGCGATTTAAAAAGCGGCAAGAACTCTTTGATGTTTTCGTAGATTTCCATGTCAACTAAAGTATCCGCAATTTCATCAGATTTTTCAACCGATTCTGCCATCAAATCCCCCCTCAACTGCTGCTTAAATTTCCGTTTCTCTCTGCTTGTGAATAAAACTTCTTGATGGGTGGCTCTGTACAGTAAAGCTAAAAAATAAGCTTTGCTTTCCTCAGAAAGTTCTTGATAAATTTGAAGAAAATTTTCTAAAAACTCGTCGGAAAAATTAGATATATTATTAACAGAAGAACCTATAATGCCCAGGGGGGTATTGATTTCGTGGGCAATGCCGGCAATCAGTTGTCCCAGGGCTGCCATTTTTTCCGATTGGATCAAATGCTCTTGGGTGGCTTGCAGTTGGTGGATCGCCGTTGCTAAATCTTGATTTTTTTCTTGCAAAGTTTGTTGCAGTGAACAAATTTTTAAATGAGTTTCTATCCGAGCTAAAACTTCTTCAACCTGAAACGGTTTAGTAATAAAGTCAACTCCGCCAACTCCAAAAGCTTTAACTTTATCCAGCACGTCATTGATCGCACTAATAAAAATAACAGGAATGTCTTTTGTAATTTCAGAAGCTTTGAGTTGCTGGCAAACTTGATAGCCGTCCATTTCCGGCATCATAATATCCAGCAGCACTAGATCCGGGGGTATTTTTTGAGCCGCAGACAATGCTAGCTTGCCATTGGGTACCGGGCGCACTTGATAGCCTTTTTCGCTCAAAATTCCTGCCAGCAGCCGCAGGTTTTCTGGCGTATCGTCCACTACTAAAATATTAGCTCTATTGGTTTTAGGTGAAGTTGAAATCATCGGGTATTTACTGTTTCTGGCTGAGTTCGATTATGTTCAAAATTCTGTCATATTCAAAATTATTAATGCAATCTTGAAGCTTGCCCGCAAGAGAGGGATTGACAGTGCCGATTTGTGCGATCGAAGTTGCGATCGCCTCCATGTCCACACTCAAAATACTTTGCTTGAATAGGGCCATCCAGTCTGGAGAAAGAGAGGCGAAAGCCTGCGGTGTCAGCACCTCCTGACTTGACTCCTCTACACCTGCGGCACTTACTGCGGTTGGATCTTCATAAATATAGCGTACTCCTAAATGTTTTCCCATTGCCACAAAGATATCCTCCTCTCGGAACGGTTTCCGCATAAAATCATCGCAACCCGCCGAAAGAATCACCGCCCGTTCTTCCTCCAAAACGCTAGCAGTTAGGGCCACAATCGCCGTTGCTTGCCCGCCAGTTGTAGTTTTAATCTGTTTCGTGGCGTCATAGCCGTCCATGACAGGCATTCTCATGTCCATCCAAATCAGATGCGGTTCCCACTCCATAAAAATATCAACCGCTTCTTTACCGTTATTCGCTTCTCTCAACTCAAATCCCAGTGGACTGAGAAGTTTTACCAACAGTTGGCGGTTCAAAGGTTTGTCGTCCACAATTAGCAAGCGATAACTTGGCTGGTTCGGTTCGAGGGCAACAACTCGGCGTTGAGTTTTTTTGCTTTCAATATCACTAGCTTCAACCAGATGAACTTGGATGTCAAACTGAAATACTGCACCCTTCCCGATCTCGCTGCTAACAGTAATTTCACCTCCCATTAATTGCACAAACTGGCGGCTAATAGCTAAACCTAAACCAGTTCCTTCCTGAGAATCTTTACCGGTTTTAGTCTGCACGAATGCTTCAAACAACTGATGGATTTCATCAGCAGCAATGCCTGCACCAGTATCTTGAACTTCAAAATGCAGCCAGTAGCGGCCCGGCAATTGATCAGTGCTGTTTTTATGTATATTCCGTTTTCCTCCTTTGACTTGCATCGACACTCCCCCTTCTGAAGTAAATTTAATTGCATTATTGAGCAAATTAATTAAAACTTGGCGCAATTTAACTTCATCAGTACAAATGTAATGGGGAACTTCGGCGTCTCTCTCGAAGAGTAATTGCAAACCTTTTTGCTCAGCTTTGAGAGCCAACATATCTTCTAAATCGTCGATTAGTTGGTACAAGTCGAAGCTTTTTTCATTAATCGTCGTGCGTCCGGCTTCGATTTTTGACAAGTCTAAAACTTGGTTAATTAAAGCCAGTAAATGTTCGCCACTCCGCAGAATAATTGCAACATCTTCTTGATTTTCAGGAGACAGAGTTTTACTGCGGAGCATGACTTGAGCAAAGCCGATGACCGCGTTCAGGGGCGATCGTAATTCGTGGCTCATATTGGCGAGAAAGGTACTCTTCGCTTTGTTTGCTGCTTCGGCCGCTTCTTTCGCCTGCTGCAGTTTAATTTCCGCTTGTTTGTTATCAGTAATGTCTTTAATAAAACCTTCGTAGTAAAGTAGATTTCCTGCTTCATCGCAGGCAGCGCGACTATTTTCCGAAATCCAGATTATACTGCCATCTTTGCGGTAAATTTCCGATTCAAAGTTTGATAGTATCCCGTACTCGTTCATCAGCGCTGCAAATTCTTCGCGGCGGTTCGGTTTCACGTAAAGCTGGTTATGGAAATTCGGCTGTGCTGCTATTAATTCAGCCGGCGAGTCGTAACCGTAGATGTTAGCTAAAGCGGGGTTAGCGCTGATATATTTCCCGTCAATAGCAGTTTGAAAAATTCCATTCAAAGCATTTTCATAAATGTTGCGGTACTTTTCTTCTGCTTCCCGGAGGGCAGTTTCTGCTTTTTGGCGCTCGGTAATATCGCTAGAAATCGACAAGAAACAAGCTTCTCCGTCAATATCGATGGTTTCTATCGACAGCAGTGCCGTTCTTTCTGTACCACTTTTATTGCGAAACCTCAGCTCATAGTTGTGAAGAGCCGTCTTATTCTTTAACATTTGAATCATGCGATCGCGCTCTCCCAAACTCGCCCAGAAATTGAGTTCAACCGCTGTTTTTCCAATAATTTCTTCGTGACTGTAACCCATCATCCGACAAAAGCTCTCATTGGCTTCTATGTGGCGACCATCGCTAATTCTAGTCAGGGTAATCGCATTAGGACTTAAACGAAAAGCTTTAGAAAACTTTTCTTTTGCCTTGGCAAGATCGGCGGTACGTTCTGCAACTTGCACTGCTAAATTGTCGTTGTATTCCTTTAATAATTTCTCGGCTACTTTGCGTTCTGTAATATCTTGAAAAGCGCACATCCCGTAGATAATATTTCCTTGAGCGTCATAAATAGGGGTTCCCCAAACCTGCAGGGGAACAGTTTTGTCAGTCGAGGAGATTTCAATATCATCAACAGTTACACTTTTACCCTGCAAAGCATTTAAAATTGGGTCGCGTTCCGCCGGATAAATTTCCTGAGTACCCGCTAAATAAACTCGGTAGGATTGACGTAAACTTTCGGAATTTGTTGGTAAAATTCCTTGAGATAAAAGTTGCTCTCCGGTAGGATTAATGTAGTAAGGTTGACCGTTGGGATCTGCAATAAAAATCCCTAGCGGTACTGCATTGAAAAATTGTTTTACTCGGTTTTCGCTTTCCGAGAGAGAAGTAAATGAATGCTGCAATTGCTCGGCCATGCTGTTAAAAGCAGTGGCAAGTTCTCCGAGTTCATCTTCGCGATTCAGAGTGAGTTTTGTATCCCATTCATTCCGGGCCAAAGCTTTCGCCGCCGCATTCAATTTTAAAATCGGCTGAACTACCCATTTAGCAGTAAGAATCCCCAGGATGGTCGCCCCCATCAATGCTGCAAGCGACAGTAAAAAAGTCGTGCGCGTGTTGAGGTTAATTTGCTCCATAAAGTCAGACTCTGGTACAACTACTACAATCAGCCAATCCAACCCTCGATCGTCTTTAAAAGGAGCTACCTGAATAAAATTTCGCTGGCCATCAACATCAAAAGTAAGTTGTTGAGAATTATTAATTTTAGCTAAGCTATCGTAGGATTTCTCTAAATGTTGTGCAGTTTGGCGAATTACCGAATTCTCGCTTTCTGAAGCTTTAATTCGTCTGGTTTCTTTACCTTCCACCACAAATTCTGGACTCGATGTTGAAGTAGCAATTAACACCCCCGATCGCTCCATCACAAAAGTTTGCCCCGACTTGCCAATTTTGAGGCTAACCAGAAATTCTTTGATTCGGGAAAAGAGCAAATCGCTGCCAGCTACTCCTAACAATTTGCCAGCGTCGTCGTAGATAGGCAAAGCAGCAGTAATTGCCAGTTCCCTCGTCAAAAAATCTGTATAAATTGGAGTCCAAATTGGTTTTTTAGCCGCAGCCGCAGCTATGTACCAAGGGCGAGTTCGCGGGTCGTAAATATTGGGTGAAATTTGCACTAATTGAACGCGGTTTCCCTGAGAGTCCGCAGTATATCGAGATAATTTATTGCCAGTAGAGCTGTCAGCAGCCGATATCAAAATCCCATTTTTAGTGCGGATTGCTCCAGAGTGTTCTCCATTTTCTTTGCCTGTGTAAATGATGCTGATAGAATCAAAATATTGAATTTGTTCGAGGAAATGATGTTCGAGTTTTTGCTTTTCTTCTAGGTTCAACTGCCCCAGTTTTATGCCTTGAACGTTCAGGTGATTGACAATGTGGGGAATTGACATATAATTTTCCATGCGGTCTTTGATGCGATCGCTAATTTCTCCCCGCAACTGAGCGGCCACATCGTTGACTGCCCGCTGACCGTTTTGGAAAGATAGCCAACCTACAACTCCTACCGTGCCGACAATTTGCACTAAAAAAGGAACCACGAGCACCGTTTGTAATGGAACTTTGCCGATAATTTTTGTAACCAAACGATTGAGGGGTTTAGGAAACATATTCGTCCTAAAAGTAATTTAAATTGGCAGTTGAAATTAGTAGATTTTATAATCTAAGAGGGATAGACCAGCGAGTAATATCAAACCCGGTTAATCACTAATTATCAAATTGTTTGAGCTCGACCTTTAAGAGTTTTGAGGCCTTCCGTCCTCACTAAGTAGGTGCAAATAAACATTACATGGTTCCGGCGGGTGAGAGGACTCATCTACTCGCTTCGATCGTGGATCTTAACTCAACCCTCCCTGATAAGATACTATGGTTATTTGGCGATGACCTACTTACAAACTTAAAGTTCGCGATCGCACTTCGACTCAAGACAGCGGGTTTCGGCTTGCCTCAAACACCGGGTTTTCTACTGCATCTGCGGGATCGAACGAAGTATTGCTGTGAAAAAACCAAGGTGAGGATTACCAGTGGATCGCGAACTAAATTAATTAGAGTACGATCGCCCAAATGTTAAGCTAATCCGCATTTAAATTGCATAGTAAAATAAATTTTTCCTCTTGTGGGGTGGGCATCCTGCCCGCCATCAACATACAAATTAAATGCACAACAGCTTAGCACGATCGCACTATCCACAGCAGCACACACCCGAAAAATATATATTTACCTGCGATTCAACTCCCTCCTTTCGCCGTAACGTAAAAGCATATCCAAACTCTCCAAACGATTTTGCCAAGTTTGCACTTGATAGCTATTTTCCGCAGAATGCAAGCGCATCGAAGATTGAAATTGAGATTGAAAACTCCCCAACAATCTTTTAGCAGTTGCTAGACTTTCTCTAGAAGGGTTTGCCGCCAACTTGCTCAAAGCTTGCGCCAATTCATCCGCCCGACTTTGCAAAACTTTTAGTTCAGATTCCGACACCCGCAACTGATTGTTAGCCAACAAAAAACTCCATTCCTGCTTGAGAGCAGTATACCGCGAAGCCGCCGCCGCAAACGGCTGTCGGTAAGGAATCGGCTCTGCAGCAGAAGTGGAACGCACTGGCGTGCCTTGAGTGCGGTTAAAAAAGCCCTGCATCCCGCTGCTGATACTTTCCACCGCAAAAATAGCATAGCCCCCAGTCGGCAAATCGCGCAAAGCTTGAATTTGGTCGATCGCCACAACTTCCGGGAGAGTCAACAACTTAACCGACGGAGAAATCAAAGCCGAACCGAGCATTTGTTCCTTTACCAGCGGTTCCGTAATGCGCTGAAGCCGGTTCGTATCCAAAGCATAAGTCATCGGCACAATCAAATCTACAATGCCCTGACGAGCCCAAACTTCCCAATTTTGCTGAATTTTGTAAATCCGCTGACTTTCCGGGTGAGGAAACACCGCCACCGAAAGAATTGTGCGCGGATAATTCTGCCGCAAAAGCTGAGAAACTTCAGCTACAAAACTATTAATTTGATTAGTTTTAAACTCAACCCACTGCCGCCACAAACTGCCGTTGCTGGGGGAAATATTCACCGGATCTACACCAGTCAACTGCTTAAATTGCTGCCTCGCCGCAATACCGTAACCGTAAGTAAAATTCGCATTGTCATCTTGAAAAGGATAGCGAATATAGTCTAATTGCACCCCATCTACTTTGTAGTTATTGGCAATTTCGCTGACAATTCGCAGCAAATAATTCCGCGCTTCCGGGTTCGCAGGATCGAGATAAAATTTACCATCATTAGGATGTTGCCTGCGTCCTTTATTGTCAATATTTGCCCAATCTGGATGGGCGGAAAGCACCGGGCCTGGATAAGAACTAGGCTGGCCAATTAAAGTATTGTGGCGCTTATTTCCTGTGGCAAAAACCCAAACCCAAGCGTGCAGTTCGATGCCTCGCTCGTGGGCTAATTTAACCGCAGATGCCAGCGGGTCCCAGCCAACAGTCAGGGGATTTTGTTGCGGTGCAACTTGACTGGGATAAATGGTATATCCGGCATTCAATGTTTCAAAGAAAACTGTATTGATACCGGCGGCGGCGAGTCGATCGAACACTGCCGCCAAACCCTGTTCAGATCGTGCGGCGACGATCGTCCCGCGATCGAGCCAAACCGCCCGAATTTCCGCCCCAACGCGCTGCCCTTCCTTCGGGTAATTTTCCCACAGCAACTGCCGCGCTTCCACCCACTGCTTTCTAGCCGCCGCGTAGTTTTGCTGTTCCAGGAGTTGGTCAAAAGTTTGCAAAACCTGCCGCGCTTGGGCGATCGCCCGTCCCCTGATCGCTTGCAGAACAGGGGGGCGGCTGGCTGCCGGGCCGCCTCCGCCCTGTTCTGCAGCCACCAGTTGAGGGGAGGTAGCAGCATTAAGATTGATGGCGGTATTGGCTGAATTAGATGCTGTCAGGGCGCTTTCAAACCTGCCGAGGAGGTTAGTGAGTTCTTGGCGCATCAAGTACGCTTCAATGCTGACGATCGGCTTATTGGAATTGGGCTGCACGTCCAAACCCGCCGGCGCCGACTGATCGGAAGGGTCTGTAAAAGTTGCAGGTACTGGATCGGGAAGCGATCCAGAGGGAGAAAGTCGGCTCAGCGGGGTAGTACGCGGCAAACTAGGGCTGTTTCTACTGACTCTGGAGGGGGGACTTGGCAGTGGGGTCCCGGCAGCAGTGGGCGGCGCTACAGGCTGCGAAGCGATTGTGCCTCCCCAGCGGGCGATCGAGGCTTGCAGCCAAGCCTTATCTACATTTGCCGAACCGTCGCTACCCCAGCGCCAGCCGAGATAGGTAGCGCGATCCGTGGCGATGGCTGCGGAGGAACCGGAACTATCTTTCCAAGTAGCAATAGTTTGACTGTTCGCATCAGCCGGAATCAAGACACCGCCTTGGACTGAGGCATTTTTTTGTTCGGGTGGCATCCAACTGCTAGAAGTAGTGCAAGCCAGATCCCGACAGCGGCTGCGCGGTTGCGGCGTCGCCGGTTGGGTTAACGGAAAAGCCCAATAGGCCCCAAGGAGCGATCGCAAAGATTGGCGCACCAAAGCCGGGGAACTGCGGCCGACTGGGCCCGAAGCAATCAAGCGGCCGCCTTGGGATGCCCAAGCTTCTAAAACTTTAATTTGCGTCGGGCTCAAAGTTTCAATGTTGGGTAAAAACAGCACGTTAACGCCTGTTAAATCCGCCGTAGTTTTGATTTCTTCGAGATTGATTGGTTTGTAAGCAATGCCGCTTTCCCAGAGGCGCGTGGTAATCTTTACCCAGTCGGGAGAATTCTCGGAACTGCGAACAACGCCCAGAACTACTTCTGCGAAACTCGGAGAGGGAAATAGGATGAAGAGATTGAGTAATGTACTCGCTAGAGTTCCAATTAAGACTCTTTGCAAGAAAGTGAAAAAGCGAATTTTTTGAACCTGGGAGCAGGCATCAGGCATTTGAACAGGCTTTTTGATTTGTTGCATAAATATGAGAATTACTCACCACAGCGCTAAAGAAAAATTTAATAACAATTAAGAGCGAGCGCTCGATCCGCACCATACAATTTTCTATCCTGTTCTGCAACCTGAATCAGGAAAAAGTGCGATCGATCGATTTTAGATTTTGGATTTTGGATTTTCGATTAAAATGTGGGTGCATTTGCTTGAAAAACCAAAAATACAATTTAGATGCGGGACAGTTGACAGCCCGTTGGTGTCAACAAACACGTTAAACCGACCGTCTCTCTTGTTTGTAGCGAAGTCTAGATCCCCCCTAACCCCCCTTAATAAGGGGAGTAGGGGGTGGGACAGGAGTCTGCTCAAAGTCCCTCTTATTAAGGGGGGAAAAACAGAGACCGGACAAATGCGGTGCAAGGGGACAGGAGTATGCTCAAAGTCAACCCCTACTCCCCAACAATCAGGGGGATTTAGGGGGATCTAGACTCGGCTACAACCCTGATTTAGACATGGTTTCAGGCTTAACTTGACACTAATGCCAACAGTCAACAGCCAACAGTCAACAGTCAACAGCCAACAGTCAACACTTTTCTAAGTTGCAGCTTCATTCACCGGGAATCGATCGATTAACTGCATCGCCCGACAAGCATTCCTCCGCAAAGAATCCGAAACATGAGGAACATGAGGAATCTGAGACAAGAAATCCAAAGTCCGGCGCAAAATCCGCACCACATCCCCTTCATCCAAACTCGTATGGCTAATCAGTTCCAGCCATTCAACGCCCAGAGCCCACTGCTCAACCAAAGTCACTAAATCCCGTTCCAGCCAAATCGGGATCGCAGCTTCGTGGCGGTACTGCACTTGAAACAATCGGCGGCGCAGGCCTTTTTGTAGATTGTCCAAAGGTGCCAAAACTTCCGGCGATAGCGAGTAGTGAGTCCAACTGTCCGGCCTGGAAACTTCTGTAACTAATGCCGCGCAAGCAGCAGCGAGGTGGTGGGGGTCGAGTTCGTCAAACTCTGCAGACATCAGGGACAAACCCAGCCACAGTTCGTTATCGCCGCGAATGGCGGCGCAAGCTTGGCCCAAGATTGTGGGTACCAACCTGTCGGAGGAGTCATCTCGGTTTCCTGTTGCCGAAACTACTCTTTCCAAGCAGCCAAAATTCAGCAAGATGTCGATTAAGTTGAGAAATTGCTCCCAGTAGCGAGCTCGCTGCTTTTCTAAGTCTTGTTCGCTTTTGCGAACTTCTTTTTTCAATTCTTCCCGGCGGCGCTGGCGTTTGAGCAAAGTACCGGGATTGCCCCATTCTAGAACCGGGTGAATTTCTAGCTTAGCTTCTACGGCTGCGATTTTCCGCTGTTGCTCGATCGCCTCTGGGCTCGGTTCTGGTGCGGGCAATTCTGGGATCGATGCAGCAATTGAAGCAGTTTCTTCATTTGCCAAGCGGCATTGGCCGAGTCTCAGGAGCATTTCCGACGGCGGGTTCAAGGTATCTGCAACGCTCAAGCGGGGTAATTCGGCGTGCAGGGTAGCGACATCGCTAATGGCGACGACATACCAGCGGTTATCTTTGCCCAAGCACACCAAATTTGGTGCTTGGCCGGAACCTGCGATTTTGGCAACCAATACGGCGGGTACAGGAGTTGTGTGCGATCGTTTAGCTGTCGGAACGTGCTTACCTTTGAGACTCAGAACCGTGCCGAGCACTGCAAAAGCCACAGCTACGGACATCTCCTTAAATCTGGCTTCTTCAGCTTGCTGCAAGAGAATTTTGAGCAAACGTTTATCTTCTTTGAGTCTTGCCTGCAATTTTTCGTAATGGGCGAGCTCTTTTTCCAGGGTGGAGACATTTCCTCCCGCCGCCAGGGACTGTTCAAGCACCGCCAATTCTGCTTGCAATCGGTCTAATTCTTCTTGCTGTGGCTGCAAGTACAAGGTAGAAAGGTATTGACCAAAACTCCGCTCTACCAACTCTTGAGCTTCGTCGAGAGTGTGTGTTTGCAGCAAATTCAGCACCATGCCGTAGCTGGGAGTAAACTGACTGGCGAGGGGGTCGGCTTTGGCTGTTGCCAAATACGAGGCTTCTTTTGCGCCTTCAAAGCGCGTCTGAACTGCGACCACGTGCCCCAGCTTGTCCATGCCCCGCCGACCCGCCCGACCGGCCATTTGCAGGAATTCTGAAGCGTTTAGCAGTCGGTGTCCCTTGTCCGTGCGCTTGGACAGGGTAGAAATGACTGTGGTGCGGGCGGGCATATTAATCCCGGCTGCTAGGGTTTCGGTGGCAAATACAACTTTAATTAAACCTCTGCCAAAAAGTTCTTCTACTAAACCTTTCCAAGCGGGCAAAATCCCTGCGTGGTGGGCGGCGATGCCTTTTAAAAGTGCTTCTTTTTGACCGAAGCGTTCTGCTTCTGGGTTTCGCTGTAAAAAATCATCGATGATGCGTTTGAGTTCGGCTGTTTCGGCTTCGTTAACCAGGGAGAAATTGCCGACTTCTGCGACTGCTTGGTCGCACCCGCGACGGCTGAAGATGAAGTAAATTGCTGGTAGCATATCTCGCTCGTCCAACCGAGCCAAAACATCGGTCAAACTCGGAGTGGGGATGCTGCCTCTTTCTACTTTTTGCCCCTTCTTTTTGGGGACTAACCGGACATTCGCTCTTTTGCCGGTGTCGTCTAGCAGGGGAAATATCCCTTTTTGGTTGGCGAAGTGGAATTGCAGCGGTACTGGCCGAAAGTCTGAGTAGACGAGCTCTGTGGGCCCGTGGACTTTGTTAATCCAGTCTGTGAGTTGGTCGCTATTGGCAACGGTTGCTGAGAGGGCGAGGAGTTGAATTTCGCTCGAACAGTAGATGATGGATTCTTCCCAGACGGTACCGCGCTGGCGATCGTTCATGTAGTGACACTCGTCGAGCACCACGGTTTCGACTCCGGTGAGGGAAGTACCGACTTCTCCGATCGGCGTACCGTAGAGCATATTCCGAAATATTTCGGTAGTCATCACCAAAATCGGCGCATCTCGATTGACGGAGATGTCGCCCGTCAGCAAACCTACGCTGTCGTCTCCAAATTGACTGCGGAAGTCGCGCAGCTTTTGGTTAGAGAGAGCTTTGAGAGGAGTGGTGTAGAAGACGCGCCGCCCTCTGGAGAGTGCTTGATGGATGGCGTATTCCCCGATTAACGTTTTCCCAGAGCCTGTGGGAGCGCACACGACAACGGATTTACCTGCATCGAGGGCGGCGATCGCCTCTCTCTGAAAGTTATCTAGCTCGAAGGGAAATATGGTCTTCAGATCCAGCTCTGGGCGGTTCTGGGCAGTGTCTGGCACAAGGATTATTATAAGGTTTCAGGGTAAGTATGCTTAAATCTTGCTGAAAGCAAGTCAGCAGAGGACTGTATTGATTTTAGACCAACGCCCGCAAATCGGCTATGAAGTCATTAGTCATTAGTCATTAGTCATTAGTCATTAGTCATTAGTCATTAGTCATTAGTCATTAGTCATTAGTCATTAGTAACAATTACCAGTTACCAGTTACCAATGCCCCATGCCCCATGCCCCATGCCCCATGCCCCATGCCCCATGCCCCATGCCCCATGCCCCATGCCCCATGCCCAATTCCCCAAGTTTCCTTCTATGATTCCTGTTATTTCGACTATTCCTGTGGTGCAGCTTGCTTCGGGCGATCGGCTTTCAATGCAAGTCTATCAGTTCCAAGGTGCGATTCCCGGCAAAAAAGCTTATCTCCAATCTAACCTCCACGGCGCTGAGATTAGCGGTAATGCTGTGATTTACCAATTAATAGAGTTTTTAATATCTTTGGACAGCAGCCAGTTAAGCGGGGAAATTTGGCTGGTTCCTGTTTGTAATCCTGTGGGTGTCAGTCAGCGATCGCACCATTTTTCCCCTGGTCGTTACAATCTTTATGATGGGGTAAATTGGAACCGGATTTTTTGGGATTTTGAAAAACAAGGGGAAGATATTCTGGGTTTTGCTAATTCTCACATTCATCTCGATGCCGATACTGTCAAAGCTAATTACAGAAAAGCGATTGCTTTGAGTTTTGCGAAAGAGTTGGCAAAAATTAACGCTCCTAGTTGCGCCCCCTACAGCCAACTTTACCGATATCAGCTACAATCTTTGTGTTTGGATGCTGACTATGTGCTGGACTTGCACAGTTCTACGAATCAAAGTTTAGATTACCTTTACTGTTTTAATTCCCGCGAGGAGAGTGCGAAAGCTTTTTTGCTCGATCGGGCAATCTTGATGAACGAGTACGACGGCGATGCTTTTGACGAGGCGTTTCTAAAGCCTTGGCTGGCTTTGGAGAAGATTTTAGCAGAGTTGGGAAGTGCGATCCAATTTGACGTGGAAGCTTGGACTTTAGAATTAGGTTCGGGGATGGAAATGAACCCCGATTCGGTGGCGAATGGCTTGCGGGGCATCAAAAATTACTTAGCAAGTAAGGGTTTATTGAAACTAGATGGATTTCCTCTCCCGGAAACTGCCGCCCATCAAGTTATTTTCACCCCCAAGAATTCGGCGCTCAAATACTACGCGCCGGCGGGCGGGATGATTCAAAATCGAGTGCAATTGGGGAGTTATGTCAAAAAGGGCGATCGGCTTTATCAAATTCTCAGCTTTAATAAGAATGGGGAATTTCCGAGTTTAATTGATGTTTGTGCTGAGTCGGATGTTTTCATTTTTGATGTTTCGACAAATCAGTCAGTAAATCAAGGAGAGTATGTGTTGTCTGTGATGGCAGATTGAGAATACCAAGAAACCCGGTTTCTTGAAGAAAGAAACCGGGTTTCAGAAAACCTATTGGTAGTCGAACCATAATTTACGATAGACTATTGAATAGGGCTTGTTTAAATTCCGCTGCACTTTTATAATAAATATCAGGATTGTCAATTAAAGCGCGATCGATAACTGTGGCTAGCGGTTGAGGAATCGCAGAAGTGCGTTAGCGAAGCCCTCGAAGAGGATCGCGCACAGGAACCGCATCATTTTGTAAAACCGCCAAAAACGGGTCTTGATCCTGCAAATTGCGCGGGGAATATCCCGTTATCATCACATACAAACAAGCCACTCGATTTGCGATTTTGGATTATAAAAACTTCTACTCCCCCCCTGCCCTAGCCCCCTTAATAAGGGGAGGACAAGAGTTTGTAACGTGCGTCATTGCAGAGATTATCGATTTTTGAGCAGATAACGGACGCTGACGCACCCTACAATTTAAGGTGACGGTTTATGGTTGAATAAAAATACCGATCGCATTATGAACTCTCGCCGCCGTTGACGGAGATCGATCGAGCAAACTACCTCCCAAATACAAACTCGTCGAACTTCCCCCATCCAAATTTAAAGCATCCACAGCACCCATTTGCTGCAATATCTGCGCCAGTTCTGCGAAATTTGGCCCCGCCCCGCCCGCGCGATTGTGCACGGCTACAATCAGCAAATTCCCCGCAGCATTTCGCCCGATCGCACTTCTAATTGCTGTCTGTCTAACATACGCATCGCTAAACCCTTCCGCCTTCGCATCCAGCACAACTTGACTGTTTTGTACCAACACCGGCCCGCCGCCGAGAATGTAAGGAAAACGGTTAAAATCCGCAGGAAAAGTGTTAGTTTCTAAACGCAATAAAGTGCCGATAGAGAGTTCAGATGCAGGGAACAAATCGGCACGCAAAGCCAAAATATAACCGTTAGCTGGAATGGGAAAACTTGTTGTTCCCACCGCACCTCCGGGGGATTGACTGACAACTCTATCGCCCGCAACTGTCACAACTATTTCATTGCCCGACAACGGAGTATAAGTTGTTCCCCAATCCGAATTGTAGCGACCGATTCCCGGTTGTACGTAGGCACTATTGAGATGAGAAACGGGCAAAGATTGATTTGCCGGAGTTATCACAGTTTCTTGCAAAGTTAAACGATCGATCGCAAATTCTCCCCGATCGTTCCAGGCGATCGCCCCCCGGTTCAAAATCGGCCCGGAAAGCCATTTATTGTCCCGCCGAATTGCTCCTAAAGCTAAGCGATTAATTCGATTGAAAAAACCTGCATTAATCGCCGCAGCCGCTCCCGACACTTCTGCTGTTTGCAATAAAGGTGCAGTGCCTTGATCGGCAGGCGGATTGCTGAGAATTGGTCGAATTTTTACACCAGCTTGACGCGGATTAACTTCTAACCAAACTACTGGAAAACGATCAGTTCCTAAATTCTGATACTGCTGCCGCCACTGCACACCGGGCGCCCAAACAATGTTTTTTTCTACTAACGAATCTGGCCGAATGTCGATAACTAATCGATTGGGATTTCCCAGGCTGAAAACTTGCGGCCGCCAACCCAAAGGAATCGTCACTTTAACTTTGGTTTGAACGCCGTCAGGTTCTACTTTTAGTGATAGCAATTGTTTGCTGGTTGAGAAAGTCTGCTGAAGTATGGCGGGTGCGACTTTGGCATCGATCGCGATCGACCATTCTTGACCGGCGATCGGCGCTGCGGGCGTTATTTGCAGCGGCAGGGCGGGTTTGGTCGGGTCGTCTGGTGTTTCGAGGTTTGGCGCTGTGCGGAGGCTTGGGATTGGGATAGCGGGCTTTGTGGGGTCGTCCGGGGGGTTGGGTGTGGGTGTCGGCGACGGGATTGGTTTATTGACAAAGTTAACTTGCCAGGGGGCGGGTCGATCGATATCTACTACAATGCGATCGCCCGATTCTATTTCTGCTTGGCGAATTCCGGTAACACTTGCAGTTTTAGAAGTAATTTTTAGAATATTCCCATCAGCAGATATCTCCCAGCCCGCAAGTCTAGCAAAATCGGTAACATCTAAGTAACGATAGGGCCCTGTTGCCCGCGCTGCTAAGCTTTGAGCGCCGGTTAAAGATACCGAAAACCACTGCACCGGTTGTTTGGCACTGTCGGCGCTGCTAAGCAAATCCACTCCCGCACTTTGCATCAATCCAACATCAGCAATCCAAGTTCGGAAATTCCCAGAAGTGCTGTTTGCCGGCTGCTGAGTCCAACTTAGGGGGAGAATGCGGCCGTTTAGGGACACTTGGCGGCCTTGTTTGATTATCGAAGATGGCGGTACAGATTGAGCCAAAAACCTATACTCCGATATGGGTTGAAACCCCTGTCTCATAGCTGAAGTCCTCTCAAGAGAACTATCGGTCAATATTTCAGTCGGTTTTAACTGAGATGTTGCACCATTCTCAATTACTTGTTTAGCAACAGGCAAGATGCCTGTTCCACAAGAAAATTCACTCTTTGTGGAACGGGCATCTTGCCCGTTCTTGAGAATGGTGCAAGATGCAAGTTTTAACTGAGATGTTGCACCATTCTCAATTACTTGTTTAGCAACAGGCAAGATGCCTGTTCCACAAGAAAATTTACTCTTTGTGGAACAGGCATCTTGCCCGTTCTTGAGAATGGTGCAAGATGCAAGTTTTAACTGAGATGTTGCACCATTCTCAATAAGGTTTTTATGAACAGGCAAGATGCCTGTTCCCCAAGAAAATTCACTCTTTGTGGAACGGGCATCTTGCCCGTTTTTGAGAATGGTGCAAGATGCAAGTTTTAACTGAGATGTTGCACCATTCTCAATAAGCTTTTTATGAACAGGCAAGATGCCTGTTCCACAAGAAAATTCACTCTTTG
>NZ_JAUBPT010000329.1:0-2240 GCF_036700905.1 Microcoleus sp. S13_C3
TGTTGACTGTTGACTGTTGACTGTTGACTGTTGACTGTTGACTGTTGACTGTTGACTGTTGACTGTTGACTGTTGACAGGAAAGCTAATAACAACTGACTACTAACAACTGACAACTAACAACTGACTACTGACTACTGACTACTGACTAATGACTAATTTCTACAAACTCATGCCGCCTTTTTGTAGTTGCTTGAGAGGATCGAGCAAAATGTCGGCTACGCTGCGCTGGCGAATGACAATTTCCGCAGTAGCTGTCTGGCCCGCTTTGAGTTTCCAGGTTTGATTGTTAGCTGTCACTGAGTCTCGATCGAGACTCACTTCCACCCGGTAGAAAACCCCCAATCGCTCGTCGGTTTTGGCATCCGGCGAAATCGAGACAACTTTTCCCGGAATCACGCCGTAATTTTGATAGGGAAAAGCATCGAATTTGACTTTTACCGGCATTCCGGTTTTGACAAATCCTGCTTCTCGGTTCGGCAAATTCACTTCCAGCACCAGCGGAGCATGATTCGGAGTCATTTCTGCAATAGTTTGACCCGGTTGAACGACTTCGCCAGTGTTATGGACATTGAGAGTCGAAATAACTCCGCTGACTGGTGCGTAGAGAAATCTTTGTTTGAGCTTATTTTTTGCTTGAGCGAGCAGAGTTTGGGTTTCGGCAATTTTGGATTTGACTTGATTTAATTCCATTTCCAACTGCTGAACTTTTTGCTCTTTTTCTAACTGCGTTTGACGCGCGGCAGCTTGTTCGCTGGCGGCTTCGGCTTGCAGTCGATCGACTTCTGCGAGTTGTTCGGTTAATTGGCCTTGCATTTTGCCGATCGAACTAACGCGATCGCGCACACCTTGCTCGACTTCAAACAGCTTTTCCTTAACCTGAGTTGTATCTGAAAGTTGACTCCTGATGGCAGCACTTTGCCTGTCGCGCAGGGTTTGCTCAACATCAAAGGCGCGATCGTCAGCCTGAGTTGTCTCCCCCAATTGGCTTCTAATCACGGCATTTTCGCTTTCCCGCAGAGCTTCCTCAGCTTGAAACAATACGTCTTTTGACAGCGCTCCTTCATCTACCAAAGGTTTGAGCCGCGCTATCCGCTCTTTGTGAGCCACCACTTTTGCTTGCAATTGTGTCAGCAAGTCTTGACTCTTATTTTGCAGCGGTTTCACGCGATCGCGCCTGGCCTCTTGAGACGTGACATCAATTTGCAGTTGCGACAACAGATTTTGTGCCTGCTTTTCCAGAGGTTTGAGCTGTTGTTTGCGCGTTTGCTGAGAAATTACATCCGCGTGCAATTGCTCGATTTGAGACTGCGTGGTGGCCGCTGAAGCACCAGCACGGGCGATCGCAGCTTCAGCCCCCCGCTTGTCCGCAGCAGCAATAGCTTGGCTCGCTTCCGCTTCCAGTCGAGTTCTCTCGATCGAACTCATCTCTTGCACCAATTGAATCCGATAAGCGTCCAGAATTTTATCAAGACGCTCCACCTCGCTCGCAGCCGTTTCCGGGTCTAATTCTGCCAATAATTGTCCAGCTTTAATTTTTTGACCTTCTTTGATAGCGAGGTTAATAATTTTTCCTGGCTCCGTCGGGTGAATTTTGTAAACAGCACCTTTGGGAACTAATTTTCCCTGAGCGTGACCAACTTGGTCAATTTTTCCCAAAGTTGCCCACGCTCCAAAAGCTACCGAAAAAACCATTCCTCCTAATATCAACCGCTGCGGAAAAGATACTGGTGGCTGGTCGAGTACCGAGTGCAAAGAAGTAGACCAATTATTCGCATCAGGCTGCCGTAACTTGGCAATATTGATACCGTCATGAGTTTGAGAGGAGCGCTTTTGAGATTCGACTACTTCTAAAGAGCGGTCTTTTTTTCTGGGTTCGTTTTCTTGCCTAGAAGCTACGCCCCCATAGACTTCACCTATTTCGTTAGGAGCGTGGTCTAATTCTTTGACATCTTCTGAAAACATTGCATTTCCTCCAAATTAGTCTGTTGACTGTTGGCAGTTGGCAGTTGGCAGTTGTTAGGAGCTATAAGTCAGGAGTCAGAAGTTAGGAGTCATGAGTCAGTGAAAATGATATTTAGTCTTGTGTTGGTTGCTAATGACTAATGACTAATGACTAATGACCAATGACTAATGACTAATGACCAATGACTAATGACCAATGACCAATGACTAATGACTAATGACTAATGACTAATGACTAATGACTAATGACTAATGACTAATGACTAATGACTAATG
>NZ_JAUBPT010000024.1:0-32662 GCF_036700905.1 Microcoleus sp. S13_C3
CCTATGCCCTATGCCCTATGCCCTATGCCCTATGCCCTATGCCCATGAGTACCTCATCTTTCTGAGAAAGGCTATAGATGCTGTGTTCACAACTTTTAACTACCCCAAAAAACTCTACTCAGCAGGTTTAGACTTTGCTTCCAGGGCATCTTTAGCAGACAATCCCTGATCTTGAACGCCAAAATACCACAAACTAGCAGCAGCTTCGGCGCGAGTCACTGATTTCTTCGGCTGAAACAGAGTAGTAAAACCAAAAACGCGGCGAATATTCGCCAAATCTCCATTGTTAAAATCAGCTAAAACTGCCCGCGATGCCTGGGAATCAATCTTAGAAGCATCTTGAAAACCCCACTTTTCTTTCACTCCGTCAATGTTAGCTGTCGGTAAAACTTGACGACTATCTAAAGGCACTTTCCAGAGAATCATTGTTTCGCGAGTTAAAGGTGCATCCGGGCGAAATTTCACATCTTTAGTTTCTCCAGAAAGCGAACTCGGAATTACACCTGCTTCTGCTAAACCTTGAATTGCTGAAAAATCAGGGTCTGTTTTGGGTACGTCAGAAAAAGCTGGTTCGCTAGAGTCTACTGCTAATCTAATTTGTTTGGCTTGACGGCTAGCATAAATCTGATTGTTAGCTGCTACTAACCAGCGGGCGTATTCGCGGCGAGTGATAATTTTGTTGGGTTTGGGCAAAGTGCTGGCAGTTTCTAAATTAGCACTTTCTGCCGCTCGCACTTTCAGCACTTCCAACTGACTTAAATCTGCCACATACTGCCGCAACTGTTGAGGAATTTGGCTTTCTTGTTGGCTAACTTTTGCTGATTTTGGCGAGGCTGATGGCGTTGGAGTATTTCCCTCTGAATTAGATGGAGTTGGTGAAGCGGTTGGAGATGCGCTAGACTCGGAATTATTAGGTTGGGGACTGGCGGCAATTTCGGGGCTTTCTTTGCTGTAGTCGATCGCAAATTCTGTAGAACCCCCTACTTTCTGAGTAGGAGAAAGCGACACTGTTACCCGCAAATTATCTCGCGTTGCTACCAAAGAACCTTGTCCCTCGGCGGTGGGGCGACTGACTATTTCCCAGTTGCCACGCCCAAACTCTGTGGAGTAAAAGTTTTGAACCGAATTAACCGGATCTGTGCTTTCCCAGCGCAGCCGCACATTTTTTGGCGACGGATCTGTTTGCCCAGCAACTTCGATTAACTCAGCATTAGGATATAGTGGAATCTCTGTAGGGAAATCGGGAGGAAGTTTGGCGGTAGAGTTTCTCTCAATTGTTGTCGCTGGTGGCGGGGAAGAGAAAACTACTGGATTTTGTTTTAATTTCGGATCGGCGGCTAAAGATTCTTCGAGGGCCTTGCTGTTGGGGCTGTTTGCACAAGCTGTGACAGCAGCCAGCAGACACACCGCTAGCCAAGTATTTACTGCAGCGAGTATATTGGTTTTATTGGTTTTACTGGTTTTAGCTGGCGATCGCCCTTGAGAGTTGCGTCGCCGTTGAGTAAATATAATATTCAGCATAAATCCCCCCTTTGCGGATATATTTCTAGGCTAGCGCAGATCGATCGGGCAAATATATTTCTTACCCAAATTAAATTTCTGTATTTACTTCTAGTTACTGCTACATTACTTGTCTGGGCTGTCAAGTTTGCCCGTCCCGCTGCATCTCAACCAGCCCCGCTACTGACAGCCATTCCGACGGCAGAGTGGCAGCCATTTTGCTCAGCGATGGGTCAGTTTGCGATCGATATGCCGGGAAATCCCAAAATTAATTCCGAATTTTTTTCAAATCAAATTATTGCTCATACATACCGATCGAACTTAAAAAACAAAGAAACTTATTTGCTTCAATACTTTGACCTAGATTTTCGACTGAGGAACAATAATATCAATAATATCAGAATTACTTTAAATAATGCCGTTGATTTTTTCGTCGTGGGGGCGAATGCTAAATTGTTGCAAGTGCGGGATATTTCCCTCGGAGGCTATCCGGGAAAATAGTTTGAGTTTCAGCCGCTTTCCCCCACTGAACCGATAGGTATAGGTCAAGTTTTTTTTGTGGAAACGCGCGTTTACGGGCTGGTTGCCACTACCCCAGAACCCGAAAATGCTCAAAAATTTCTCGACTCTTTTCGTTTGTTTTGAAGCAGGAAGTTTTACAAGGAGTAGTGTAGCGAGATTTAACAGATTTAATGGAGGGATGTTGAGGGAATAAGTCCCAGGTTCGAGGTTCGAGGGAAAAATTAGTTGGGAGTGGCGATCGAATTTATTAATAAAACTTACGCTTTTAAACTTGGTTTATAGGAAAATATTGGCTTTGGTAACGAAAAATGAAGCCATCTACCGAGTTTCTGAGGAATAATGGGGTGAGAACTCATTAAGTTAAATGTGACTTAATACCTTATTTTGTTTTTTGTACTCTATCTAACGGTATAGATAAATTTTACACCCGTGGAGCGATGTAGATACTTCCTCAAGTTTATATATTTGATATAAGGATTTTTAAATCGCAGAAAGCACAAGTAAAGATGCTCTCTTGCTCCATCTGGCTCCCATCTGGCTCCCATCTGGCTCAACGAAGTCAGGGAAGTCAGGCTCATCGAAAGCTTACCCGGAGGGTATTAACATATTATGAACAAACTAACACCCATTCTCCTCAGCGGCATCCTATTATTTGGAGCTGCTGCTTGCAGCGAGGGGGCTAAAACTAGCGCTGATGCTCCTAATTCTACCACAGAAAATACCAGCCCGCCCCCAGCCGAGACAGTTAAAAAAACTCAGGGTGACGCAACTAGCGATATTCGCAAAAACCAAGCAAATTCTGATATCCGGGCCAGAGAACAGCGCAACAATGTGACGGGCGGCGATGCCACAAGAGCCGAGGGCGACCTCGAAAGTGAAGTGCGCTCCAAGTTAGAAGTAAACATCACTAAAGGTCAGCTAACTGTTGATGCAAAAGACGGGGTTGTCACCGTAGGTGGCACAGTGCCTAATCAAACTGATTTAGCGAAAATTGAGCCGCTAGCTAAAGAGATTAAGGGTGTCAAACAGGTGAATGTTACTGCTGTTGTCGCTCCCGCTGCACCCGCATCGCCTAGCAGCAAGCAATAAATTAGAGGGAAGAATTGCGAGGAAAAGAAGGAAGAAAGATTTAGTTATCTAGGAGAGAAGTCTGAGGGAAGAGGGTAAAGTTTGGCATTGTAAGATTGCTTGAGGAGTGGATCGCAACGCTTAGGTTATCCTCTAGGAAGAGCGGGGTTTTAAGTGAAAGAGTGTAAATTAAATTTACCATTCACGCACTCAAAACTCGCGCAATACCTGCAACTTACCCTTCCCAATTTCTGATTTTTTATCCCGGATAATTAGTTGGAAACCAACCGGAAGATAGAGAACGAGGTTATTCCCAGCGACCGATGAAAATTGTTGGAAAAGAATGACTAAATGTGATTGATGGCAGCAAGCAGAGCATAAATTCTGTGGTTGTGTAAAAGTAGTATATTTTCAAGGAGAAAAAAAATGGCTTTAGGTCAACACAAGCGAGCTGTAGGAGCATTTTCTAATTACCGAGATACGGAACTAGCCCTGATGGAACTGCAAAGTACCGGGTTTCCGATGAATAAAGTTTCCGTAGTTGGGGAAAATCTCGATCGCAGCCAAATTGCGGGCGCTAGCACTGGTACTGGTACTGGTACTGGTAAGGGTACCGACGACAAAGTGGGCGGCGGTGCAAAAGCAGGCGCGACAGCGGGAGTCGTGACGGGCGGTTTGATTGGGTTACTCGGAAGCATAGGGGCGCTAGCGATTCCGGGAGTTGGCCCGGTGATGGCGGGGGGTGCGATCGCAACTCTGCTGGCAGATACTGTAATCGGAGGCGCGATTGGGGCCGCAGCAGGCGGTTTGGTCGGCGGTTTGGTCGGCTTGGGAGTTCCCGAAGCAAAAGCTAAAGCTTATAACGATCGCGTCTCGCGTGGAGAATATTTGGTATTCGTCGAAGGAACAGATGCCGAACTTGCCACAGCCGAAGGAATTATGACTGTGCGGGGCATCCAGGATTGGGGCATTTACGATGTGCCGACAGACACCGGCCGCAGAGCTTCGGGTCGCCAGAAGCGCGCCGTGGGAGTGTTTTCAACCCGCCGCGAGACGGAACACGCACTGGGAGAACTGAGAACTGCCGGTTTCGACATGAATCGGGTTTCGGTCATCGCTAAGGATGCTGAGTCTAAAGGGGAAATCGCAGGCATTGACGTACACGACAGCGCGGACAACAAATCCGATGAAGGGGCCACCAAGGGCGCACTCACAGGTGGCACTTTGGGCGGTTTGACAGGCTTGTTGGTAGGTCTCGGCCTAGTGGCAATTCCGGGAATCGGGCCGATTATGCTGGCAGGAGCCTCAGCTACGGCGATCGCCACTACACTAGCCGGTACGGCTTTGGGTGCAGCCGCAGGCGGCTTGATCGGAGCTTTAGTCGGTATGGGAATTCCCGAAGAGGAAGCTAGAGCATACAACGATCGGGTGGCGAAAGGAGATTACTTGGTACTGGTTGACGGCAGCGAAGCAGAAGTCGCTAGAGCTGAAACCATTCTGAGCCGCGGAGGCATTCAACATTGGAATACCTACGACTATAATCCCAGCGTCGATACTGCTCGGGCTGATTACGGCGCTCCTGGGACTCCAGGGGTTGATACTACGCCCGGTATTTACGATCCCAATCAGGGCGTTACCGGCAACCGTCGGGTTTAATAATTCAGACTTTGTTTGGGTATTTTTTCTACTTTCTGCAGGATAGTCGCACTCGCGCGATCGGATTGTAGAAAGTGAGCGAACCACGACGGGCGAGCTAGCGGTTTTGCACTTCGTCGGTAAAATTATCTCAAAAGTCGGGTTTTTCTCTGAAACCCGGCTTTTGTTTTGTTCTGGAAACGTGAACAAACCTGACGGTCAACTGAGTACAGTTAGACCGCAGGCTTCTTTTTCCTTTTTTTTCTCATGCTTTTTATAGTGAGGTAGTTCCACCCCCACTTGCTAATATAGTATCAGAGTATTTCCCGAGCATCTTGGGGTATAAAAGAATAATTGTCGGTTTCGGTAGCTACACCCGACGAGCCTTTCATTACGCGGGCGTAATTCCCAACGGGGTACGGGGCACAGCGCTCTGATTAATCCCCTCTAAATATACGCCCGGGATTTCCCGGCTGGTAGTTAAAAAAGTCACCTGTCAAAAGTTTAATTTTGATTGGGGGCCCAGTCCGTGAGCGGGGCTTTGCGCCGGAGGATCGGTTCCCTGAATTTTTACAGCCGAAATCTGCACCCATTTTTGAGTCTGTAACACTCACTACAGCTCGATTTCAAACCCTGCTGTATTATGAAATTTGATGACATAAATTACAGCAGATATTGCCCAGTTAGTCAAAGAGCGACTATCTTTAATTATGGGGTGTCTAATTTCACCAACTTATACAGGTGAAGTAGCCCGCCCCGCGCGCCCAGAAATGCCTGCCGTGGTCGGTAAATATTAGAATAATAATATTGTCAGATCCTTCGGGCAAGACTTAGGCTGGTCATTAGTTGGCTGTAGCAGCCGACTTGCCGTTGGCCAAACCTGCTACAGGAATACAGTTTTTCTGGGAATGCCTCAGCGAAACATTTGAGAAGCCCAGGAACAGCTTTTATGTCCGAGCGCGTCTGGTGTCGGGTGTTCTGTTAATTAGAACCGCAAGCGCTCATGGATCGAGTAAAGATTGACAGCAAGCACAGCAGCGCGGGAGCACAATGGCTCGCGGCGTCTTTTTTCGCGAAATCTCAGGCTCAGGGCAGCGTATTGTTTGCTTTGCCTGCGACTCGCTCAGCACTCCGAGGGAAACAGCCTTCCTGTTGGATTTCACGCTGTGTGCAGCACAGTGGGGGGAGGTGAAACTAGCTGAGCTGACCGAGCTCTGCTTTCATGGGCGATCGAAGATAGAAGGCACTTATGTAGAAGGCATTTGGGGTTGAAGCTCCGATATCTTGTTTTTTGATTGCACTAATAAATTCGATCGCCTGTACCAGCAATTTTTCCGGTCAGAATGCGGCGCGGATGCCGCCAGCAATACCCCAAATATTCGAGCGACATTGACAAGATCGATCGACAACTTCTCGGTATTTTGGTAAATGGTTAGCAGGTAATAGTTAGTGATTAGCAGTTAGTATAAATACAACTAACAATTAACAACTAACATCAACCGCCAACTAATTACTAGCCAAATAAGACTTACAGGGCTTACAGGCGGCGAGAAACTCGGTTTCTTCATGAATGCCGCGCTGAAAACACCCAGATTCTTTACGAAAAACCGGGTTTTTCGTGAGTTATAACTAGGTGAGCAGGGTGATACTAGGAATCAACCAGTTTTGACAATTGTTAATGTGGCAGTAAGCTGTTAAGCATTTAAACTGGGTATGAGCAAAATGCCAAACGCTTACACCTCAATCTTGACAGCGAATCAAAATAATTGATTTAAATGCACAACAGCTTATAGGTTGAAAAGACTTACTGCCAAACACGATAGTACAAATTTTCAGACAACATAGAACATCGAGAAATTAAGGAAACTCACTCAATTTTTTTATGAATTTCACTGAGCTTTTAAGTGCCGATGAACTTTTAATTAGACATAGAAACGGGGAACGAGATTTTCGAGGGGCTAACCTCATTGCCGCTCATTTGAGTGAAGCTAATCTCAGTCGAACAAATTTGAGCAACGCTAATTTGAAAGGTGCCAACTTAATTAAAAGCAAACTGATTGGAGCTAATTTAAACGCCGCCGACTTGAGCGGGGCTAATTTGTCTAAGGCGAAATTAATTGAAGCTAACCTCGGAAGTTCTAGTTTAACTGGAACTGTGGCGATCTCCGCAGATTTTAGCGGGGCAAATCTCAGCGGAGCAATATTGTCTCAGGCTGACTTGAGCAAAGCTGTGATGACGGGAGCGAGTTTAGTAGGAGCTTGTTTGCTAAGCGGCTCAAAACTAACTGAGGCTAATTTGAGCGGGGCGACGCTGAGCCGAGCAATTATGAGCGGGGTTGATTTAAGCCGAGCAAATCTGACGAGAGCGATTCTCAGCGAGGTAGATTTGACCGGGGCGAACCTGAGCGGAGCAACTTTAACTCGGGCTTATCTCAATCGCGGAAATCTCAGCGGCGTCAATTTGGTTGGGGCTTCTTTGAGCGAAGCAAGTCTGCGGGAGGCTTCTATTAGCGCTGCTAATTTGAGCGGTGCTGACTTGAGCGGTGCTGACTTGCAATCGGCCAATCTAAATGGCTCTAATTTGAGCGGTGCCGACTTGCAGGGAGCTAATTTGAGTAAAGCTAATTTAAATGGTTTGATCCTGCACAATGCGGATTTGAGGGCTGCGAATTTGAACAAAGCTTCTTTGCGGGGAGCTAACTTGAGCGGTGCAAATTTGGCAGGTGCTAGCTTGCTGGAAGCGGATTTGCGGGGGGCGAATTTGAGTCACGCCAATTTGTCGGGAGCGGGTTTGCTGCTGAGTTCTCTGACAGGGGCGAATTTGACAGGAACTAATTTGTCCGAGGCTAATTTGATTGGGGCAAGCTTGAATGTTGATAATTTGAATGAAGCAGCTTTGGGCGGGGCGATTTTGCCGAATGGAGCTACTCACAGCCGGGATTGATCAGTTGATTAAGGGAAAATAGTTTTGAGTTTTAAGTTAAATCATCTTTAACTTAAAACTCAAAACTTTTCGAGCTTCAGCCCCAGTGGCAAATTCTTCAACCGGATTCGCGGTATCAACCCTACTCTGCTACACAAAACTTGGCTAAACTTATTTAAGTCTCACCATTCAATAAAGATTTCTCCTGAAGGGTCTGCTTCCTGCTTCACCCAAGGGAGTCGGCTCGCAACTTGTCCACAGGCGTTAATTCGGGTGGAGCATCGCCCTAATCGAGTTAATTGTAGTTGAAGCTTTTAGCCATGAGTCATCCACTATTTTCAACCAATTTAACGAAACGCGGACTCCCGTTCGACCTTGTAACAGGCTGGTCAGTTTTGACATACGCTGTGGTTTACAAACCAGATAATTAAGCCTTTTTTAGGCATTGGTGTAATCATACCGCCCAGAATGTTAATCAGTCAAGTTAAGTATGACTAAGTTTAGTAATTTTTTTTGCTATTTAGTCCAACTCCACCCCAATTCTGTCGCCGTGCAGTTCCCCAAGTTGACGCGCGATCGCCAGCCCCAATCCCAAACCCCCAAATTTACGATTTAGGGCTCCATCCTCCTAATCTTCATCTTTCTTTGTGAAACATACTTGCAAAATTTTTGACATCGTGCTAACGTTAAAAGGTTTGAGACTTAACATCAATAGAGGTAAAACCCCGCAGAATGAAACAATTGGGAACCCATCTGGTCGCTGATGCTTGGCAGTCTCCGGGAGACCTGCTCAACGATCCTGAACGTATCCGCCGCGCTATTCTCGATGCGATCGAAGCCGGAGGAGCTACTCTCATCGATTTGTGCGTACACCAGTTTAGTCCTCACGGAGTGACAGCTACTGCTACTTTGGCAGAGTCTCATATAGCAATCCATACTTGGCCTGAACACGGTTATTTTGCTGCAGACTTATTTTTCTGCGGAGCCGGCGACCCTCACCGAGCCATGAAGGTGCTACAGACAGCTTTGGAAGCTAAACAGGTAAAACTCACTGAGTTCACGCGCGGTTTCGAGCCAGGGGTGGGAATTGTAGGCTCTGCTTGTGAAGAGCAGTATGCCCCTCGTTCAGTAGAAACGAGTGCCGCCAGAGGATGATGGCCAATTAGCGTAACTTTGAACAATTTATGCTAGGTTTTGTTTAAAATCCCACGGCTCAATCCGTGGGATTCTTGTTGGAATTTACTTTTTCATTAATAAAGGGCGGACAACTAAATAACCTGCACCGAAAGCTGCAATCACAATCAGAAAAATCGCGATCGCCAACCACAATCCACTTAAGTCGGAGGTTTTTTTGAGTTGAGATCGCACACGGTAAGGAGTTTCCGGCACCTCTGTAAATAATTTTTCGGGAAGTGGCTGCGGCATCGAGGGGACTGTTGGCTCCGGTTCCGGTAGTGGGAAGGGGAAAGCCACTGTCTGAGGTGGTTGAGGTATGGCAGAGTTAGTCTGCGAGGTTACAGGTGGTGGGGGCGGAGGTTCAATGCTGAAATTGAATTTGACTGACGGCATTTGAGGCATCCCTGTCTGGGTGACGCTCTGAGCCGAGTTGACTACTTGCTGTAACTGTTGGGATACTTGAACTACTGTTTCTACTTCTCGCCGCAGTTGTTGATTTTGTTGGACTAATTGCTGATTGTGGGTTTTGAGAGAGTCCACCATAGCTTGGGCTGCTTGGAGCTCTGCCGTGACTTCTCGATAGAGGGAAATCGGTACCGATGGAGAGTAACTATTTGAGTTTTCGGGGGAAGTATTGTCAGATAAGGTAGTATTTTGCATAATTGTAGATGGCGAGGGTGAACTTGTTTTAGTTTAGCCTGAGACTATTTGCAATTAGATCGATCGCAACACAATTCGTCAAGATATTTGTTACAGATATTGAACGTAAAATTAATTTAATGTTACAAGCTTTTAGTCGATCGCTATGAACAACTACGCACCGGAACAAAATATGTCGCAAAAGTCAAGCACCGAAGAAATGAAATACGGCGAACGCCAGATTTTGGAAGGGGAGTTAATTACTTTCCCGAATCCGCGAGTCGGGCGGCGCTACTCGATTAACATTACGTTGCCAGAGTTTACTTGCAAGTGTCCGTTTTCTGGCTATCCCGATTTTGCGACAATTCACGTTACTTACGTGCCAGACGAGCGGGTGGTAGAGTTAAAGGCGCTGAAACTGTACGTTAACAGTTATCGCGATCGCTACATTTCTCACGAAGAATCGATCAATCAAATTTTAGACGATTTTGTGGCGGCTTGCGCGCCGCTGGAAGCGACGATCAAGGGCGATTTTTCGCCACGGGGGAACGTCCACACCGTGATTGAGGTGTCGCATCAGAAGTAGGTGCAGTCCCTGTGAGTGTCCGCCCGCTTGAACTGCTTTAGCGGGTAGGGATCTCATCGGAGAGAGATTCTAATGACATAAATTGTTTGACATTTAATATTTCAATCAACACCAGTTCTCCGCTGCTAGAATAGTGCAAAATCATGTTCCCTTCATCTTCGGCATAGGCGATCGCGCAATCGGAAATTTCGATCAGCATCGCATCTACATCAGCGCTATATCTAATCTTTTTCATATCTTGACTTTCTAGAATCTCTCTTTTTAGTAATGCGTGTTAACTGAACTCAATCCTTTTTAGGATCGCGAATTAAATAATTTACACTCTTGAAAGTGGGGAGTAGGGGTTGGGCGTCCCGCCCGCCCTTTCTGGACGGGCGGGACGCCCATCCCACAAGAACCATCAAAATTGTAAGTTATTTAATTCTCATTCCTTATCACATTTATTTCCTGTTTAATTATCCGTTTTTCACCTGGTGTAAGGTGCGCCTAGCGCACCCTACGGTTAGTTTTGATTCGCTAGAGAAGTCGGCGCTATTTCGCTCTTTTCTTCCTCTTGTTTCGATTCTGCCAACTTGTCCAAAATCTCCACAACTTCTCTTTCAAAACTCACCTGAGCGCGATTCGTGCGCCCGCCGACGTATAGTTTGCCGTTGGTTTCTAAAGCCCAAATCTGCGAGTGAGACAGATAGCTCATCAGCACACTAAGCATCAGCAACCCGAAGCCAGTATAAACGATCGGAATGCCAGGATCGGCTTTAATTTGCAATCCCGTACTGCCTACAACTTCGTCAATTGTCAGCATGACTCCGTTAACTTCCACCGCCGTTCCTGCGCGAACTGTAGTTAACAATTTGCCATCCGTACCGTACACTAACATTGTGCCTTGCAAGTCTTTTGCTAGCAGAGAAACTCCCGCACTCAAATCGGGTTTTGTGGGAATCCAAGCACCCCAAATTCGGCCTTTACCTTGGGTGTCTAACTGAGCCATTGGCAATTGTAAAACCGGGCTTTTGTTGAGGCGAACTCGCACGGCGGCTATGGCCCAATCTGCTTGATAAAAAGTGACTCCCCGATATCTGAGGGGCTCGTTAACGTGAATGGTTTTGCGATCGACCTCTTGGCCTGTTTTGTCCAAAACTGACAGGTCAGAGTAAAATTGGTCGATTCCGCCTTCGGGAGTATAATCAATCCAGAACCGATTAACTCGCATCGACCAATCCTTCGGTATTTGCGGCCCGGCCCAAGGCCCCGCATCCAGAATATTCTGCACCTGAAATGTTTCGCCGCTGGGAACAATTTCTTGACCGAGAAATCCCGTCATTGCGCCCCATATCGACCCAGTTAAAATAATTAGCATACTGGCGTGAACAATAATCGGGCCGATTTTGCCAATTATTCCCTTGCGGGCATAAACTTTTTCGCCTTCTCGAAATATGCGGTAGTTTTTTTGCTGCAAAAGTGGTTCTAAGGAACTTAAAGCAACTGTTTCTAATTCCGCACTGAGAGCTAATTTTTCAAACTGCTTTGGTTCTTCATAAAATTTCCAGCGGCGAGCGGCTTTTAGTGCGGGAAATTGTCGGGTAAATGTACAAGCTGTTAAGCTGCTGCCGAACAAAATTAGGATTGACAAAAACCACCAAGTGCGGTATACGTGGTCAAGTCCTGCAATTAGCACAACTTTCCAAGTTAGGAAGCCGAACAAAGCAGGGTGTTCGGGATAGTTAGATTGGTAAAAGGGTACTGATTGGCCTTGTTCGATGACGGTGCCGGAAATGCTGAAAAATGCGATCGTCAGCAGCAAGATAATTGCCAGCCGCAAATCTGCTAGCACCGGCAAGATTTCTCGCTTGAAAAACTTTTGAGGGGCAGTCGCCCAGTTTGAGAGTTTTGATAGAAATACTTCTTTTGATGTCATTGGTAATTATGGAGGAAGTTCGGCAACGGATTTTGTAACGGATGTAACGGATGTCAGCAAGTTCGGCCACGGATTTTGTAACGGATGGAAGAAGGGAGAAGGGAGAAGGAAGAGAAAGGAGGGAAAAAAAAGATGAACAAAATATTATTATGTTTATTGAAAAAGTCTCAATCAATTTTGAATTCTTTCTCTTTTGTTTCTTTCTTTCTTTCTTCCTTCGTGTTATTCGCGTCTTCGCGGTTCGTTAAAAAAAACTTAATTCACGCATTCCGTAGTGATTGCTATATCTCTAAATAAGGACTGAAGTCCTTACAACGAAACTTACGCGGGAAGTATCCGGGAAAGCAGAGAGAAAACGCCAAATCCTACTAGCAAAACGCCACTAACAGGCGTAATCCAACTCGACCACCGACGCAATTCTAACAACTTTTTAATGCTAGCAGTAAAAGTGCCTGCTATAATCAGCGGAGCGACGTAGCCAGCAGCGTAAAACAGCAGCAACACACCACCTAAAACTGTATCCCCCGTTTTGGAAACCCAAGCTAAGAGTGTAGCTAAAACCGGCGTGCTGCAGGGAGACGCTACTAAACCAAAAGTTAAGCCCAATAAGTACGATCGCACGCCCGGCGGCAAATCTTTCGGCACCCACCCCACAGCGTCGAAAGACGGCAGTTGTAAGGGTAAAGCTTCGAGTAAATTCAGCCCCATTAGAATAGCAATAATGCTGACAAGAATCGGCAAACCCAGGCCTATTTTGCCGTAAACTTGTCCGGCAAATGATGCTACAATACCTAAACCCGCAAGGGTGGTGGCTAATCCCAGGGAAAACCACGCAGACTGGGCGGCAGCTTGCAGGCGGCTTTTTGCTTCGTATCCGCCGATGTAGCCGATCGTGATCGGCAACATTGAAAGCATACAGGGCGTTAAGCTCGTTAGCAACCCTGCCAGAAAGATGACTCCGACGCTGACTAAACTGAGGTTTGTCAGTTGAGTATTTACTAAATTATTAGCAAATTGTGCGAGTTCGTAAAGTTGAGTTTGCAGGGTTTCCATCAGTCGATTTTAGATTTTAGATTTTAGATTTTAGATTGACTTCACAGCCCATCGATTTTAGATTTTAGATTTTAGATTGACTCCACAGCCCATCGATTTTAAATTTTAAATTTTAGATTTTAGATTTTAGATTAACTTCACAGCCGATGGACTCTAGATTTTAGAGAGACTCTACAGATGAATCTGGGAGTTTAAACTAAATATCTAATATTTTTGCTCTTCAGGACTCCTGTCGGGGGCTTGTAGCCCTAGGCAGGTGACTTCAGGTTCGGGGGTGTTCTGGCTTTGTTGAAAATTGTAACAGATGCGCGCAGGTTCGGTTTGAGATTTAAGATTTTAGTGATATTTACTGGTTGGGAGTTAAAAGGTCGATCGCACCCTGGTTTAAATTGATATCTTGACCGCAAGCATCCAGGATACAAGCCCCCGGATTCATTCCTTCGCAGACTCAGGACCCAGAAATAAAAACCTGTATCCGATAAAGGAGCCCCCGAATTTATCCGTGGGGTCAAGGCTTCAATCTAAAATCTAAAATCTAAAATCTAAAATCGATTGACAGCATCCTCAACAAGCTGTTGGCAACGGGCGCAGCTACACCCGATAATTCATTCACTGCGAAATCGGCCCGAAAGCCTGTTGTTGAAATTATTCAAGCAGACTTTAATTTTACTCTACTGTAAATTCAAGCCACTTTCTTCATTAATAGACCCGTCCGGCATTATTGCCCCGGCCAGCACCGCACCTCTGAGATTTGCTCCCGTTAAAGTAGCGCCTTCTAAATTAGCATTGCTCAAATTTGTGACTTGTTTGGAACCTCGGAAAAAGAAGCTGTGCAAGTCAGCACCTCTCAAATTACTGTCGGCTAAATTAGCATATTGCAAATCAGCACCGTGCAGCGTCGCATCCGTTAAATTAGCTTCCGTGAGATTGCTTCCCCAAAGTCGAGAATCTAAGACATTAGCATCTTGTAAATTGGCGCGGCTCAGATTTGCCAAAGTCAGATTAGCATCCCACAACTTCGTGCCGTTGAAATTAGCTTCTGTCAAATTGGCTCGACTGAGATCCGTGCCTAAAATCTCAGCATTTGCTAAATTAGCGCCACTGAGATCTGCGTCAGAAAGATCCGCATTTTTTAAGTTAGCACCGGACAAATTAGCGCCGGACAAATTAGCGCCGCTCAAATTGGCTTCTTGGAGATTAGCTCCCCGCAAATCGACAGCGCTCAAATCGCATTGCTTCCAGAGAAAGCTCACGCACCAATTATCTTTTAATAGGTGACTCAAATCCTCCGCATTCGCGGCCATCACAGGAGGAGTTAAGTAGAGAGTGAACAGGACGATCGCCAATACGGCAGCGAAGAAAATTTTCAACCTCATAACTCTTTTCATTGACACTAATTTGCGCCATAAATTATTGATATCTAATCAAAGCATAGCAAATAATCTGCAACTTTCCTCCGCAAGATTACTCAAAAATATTAGTAATTTGTGGAACAGGCCGGAAAGCCTGTTCTTGAGAATGGTGCTCTGGGCGTGAGTAAAAACCGGGTTTAAGATGGCCGTGTTCGATGGACAAATCCCGATCGAATATCGCTACAAAGTAATACTTCCTGCGGGCAGTTGCGATCGCTCCCCCAGGGGCATACCTGCAAACAATCCCCGTAGGAACTGCTCAATATAGGAAGAAAGAAACCGCCAAGCTAGCCGGAAAAGCTTATATTTAAAGGGTTGTAGACGCATTTTTCCTGAATTGCGATCGTCATCACTAACTAAGCCGAACTTTCATCACACAAGTCAATGCCCCAGCATCACCAAATCTCATCAAACTTATCACGTTCCTGAGACTACGGATATCACTGTCAGTAGCTGAAGTATGGAGGAAAATAAGAGCATACAGTTGAACAGCACTTCTCCCATGCCTACTATCCCCCTTCTCCCAAGCCAATTAGTTGTCACAACTATTTTCAATTCGATCGAATCTTTGGGCTTCACTAATATTGCAGGCGTATTTTCGGGGGAGCAAGCTGAATCCCGACAAGAGGCAAATTTAAAAGTTATTACCAAAAAGTTTTACACTCAGGGTTTAAAAAATCTCCAAGAACAAGACTTGCACGGCGCTATTAAAAATTTTACTGCTACAATTAACATTAATCCGCTATTCGCGTCAGCTTACAACGATCGCGGTGTGGCTCGCTACAAATTAGGCTACAAGCAATCGGCGATCGAAGATTTAACTACAGCCATCGAACTCAATCCTTACCGAGCCAAGTATTACAGCAATCGTGGGTTTATGCTGACTCGTTTAAAAGATTATACTGCGGCGATCGCGGATTACAACTCGGCACTCCTGCTCAACCCTAATGTAGCTCAATCTTACTTTAACCGAGGGGCTATCCGCCTCCAAATGGAGAATTCCCTGGCAGCACTAGCTGATTTTGAGTCAGCAATTCGCCTCGATAACGATTTTGCTAAAGCTTACTTTAACCGAGGAGTGATTAGATATAAATTGAGAGAGGTTCATGGAGCATTTGAGGATTTTCAGAAGGCTGCAGGGCTTTTTAAGCTGCAGGGGAGAATGGATTCTTATCAAGATGCGGTTTCTAAAATTACCCAGCTATGGTATTAGTTGAATTGGGCAATTGGGGAATTGGGAATTGGGAATTGGGAATTGGGAATTGGGAATTGGGAATTGGGAATTGGGAATTGGGTAAGGTGCGGCGCACCTTACACCTATAGTTAAAGTTAGCCAATTCTCAAGGCTGCATCGGTAGGTTGAGGGTTAGGAGCACTAGGAATCCTAGATAAAGGAATTGCAAAGGCTGCATTTTGAACAGAGGCGACGGTAGCATTTTGTACCACAGTAGAAGCCGCTGCCAAGTTAATTACAGTATTGCTTCCAGATTGAGTGAATGTAGTATCGGATAAATTTCCTGTCAAAGCAATGCGATCGCCTTCCTCTGGTCTAAAATCAACTATTGTATGACTTGTCGGGGGTAGGGTAATAAAAGGAAGAGAAGCAGGATCTACTCCGAGCAAAACAAAAGTATCTGCACCACTACCTCCTGTGAGAGTATTGTTGCCTGTATCTCCAATCAAAATATCATTGCCATCACCACCAATTAAGATATCATTCCCTTGACCGCCTCGCAAAAAGTCGTTACCAGCATCACCATTGAGAATATCGTCAGCGAAATTGCCAATCAGAATATCGTTGCCAACACCTCCGCTAATGGAGTCGTTACCTTTGCCGCCTCTGAGAAAGTCGTCACCCGCTTCGCCCGTGAGGGTATCGTTGCCTTGGCTGCCATTAATTGCATCATCCGTGGGTGAACCGAGGATGCGATCGTTTGCGCTACCTCCCACTACACCGCTGGGATTTTGCTGAGAGTCTTGGGAAGTGACTTGATAGTTGTTGGGGGTGTTTGACAGTCTGAGGGCTCGCAAAGATAGATTTACGAAATTGGTACTATTAATTAAATCGTTGAGTACATTAACATCGGTAATGATGCTCGAAACCCGACTGGGAACAATTCCTTGAACCACTTTTGCTGTCGAAATGCGATCGCCCTGCTGCACCGCATTCACCGTTTCAAAACCTTGAATAACGTTGCCCAAAACAGCATAATTACCATCCAAAAATGGCAAATCATCCAAAGCAAAATAAAACTGCGAAGAAGCCGAATTCAAAGCATTAGAACGAGCCATTGCCACAGCCCCGCGAGTGTGCTGCAACTGCGGCGTCTGGGTTACAACTTGGTTGTAAACAGGTTGCGCGGCCCCTTGTGGCTTGATTTCCAAAGGAATAAAACGCGGCTGATTGGTATCCGGGTCAATAAAATTACCCGTTCCCAATTGACTGGCTGGAATTGTAGTATCTCTGCTGCGCGGATCGCCTCCTTGCACCACAAAAGGATCTGGCTGGCGGACAACTCGGTGAAACATCACCCCGTCGTAAATGCCTCGTTCAACTAAGTCAACAAAATTTCCCCCAGTAATCGGGGCATTAGTGCCGTCTACTTCGATCGTAACGGGTTGACCGTTAATTACCTGGACTACTATAGCTTTGCCTGTTAACGGGAGTGCAGCGCTCATGGGTAAATTGCTATTGGAGTGAGTGATATTTGGGTTTTAGAAGCAATCCGCGAATTGCCCTTACCCATTTAATCAGAAAACTGTAAACTTGTCTTAAGTACAGTTCTACTTCTAAAATTTATGATGTCCCGTCGCAAGTTTTTTAGCACTTTATTGGCAATTTGTCTAGTTGTTCTAAGTTTCAATTTTGCCACACCTGCATTGGCCCTCGGTGGCAAGCTTCCGGCGGTGAATGAAGCGGCACCGGATTTTAGTTTGCCGACAAACAGCGGCGAGGGACAAGTTTCCCTGTCCGATTATCGCGGTAAGTGGCTGGTAGTGTATTTTTATCCGAAAGACTTTACATCGGGATGTACGATCGAAGCACGGAGATTTCAGCAAGACTTGCCGAAATACTTGGCAAAGAATACTCAAATTATCGGCATTAGCGCTGATGATGTCAACTCTCATGCGGAATTTTGCGATTCGGAAGGTTTGAAGTTTCCGCTGTTAGCTGATACCGACGGTAAAGTGAGTAAAGCTTACGGTTCTTGGATGAGTTTTATCTCCGCGCGCCACAGTTTTATTATTGACCCTGAAGGAATTTTGCGGGAAACTTTTGTGAAGATTAATCCGGCGATTCACTCCAAAGAAGTGTTGGCTCGTTTGGGGGAATTGCAGGCTAACGGGTAATACCATTTTAGATTTTAGATTTGAGGTTGGAATAATTGGGAATGACTGATGAAGCTTGTGTGTGTAGTGAGGACTAAAATCCTCTGAAAATGCAGATGATTTTAGTCTTCACTGCAAACGTTATCAGGTTGATTTGAGCTCACATCTTGCACCATTCTCAATCAATACGCTTGGGTTAAAACTATTTATTCCGGGCGAGATCCCCCTCGCATACCCCCTACTCCCCCTGATTGTTGGGGAGTAGGGGTTGACTTTGAGTAATTTCTTGTCCCACCCCCTACTCCCCTTCGTAGGGGCGGTGCCAAGAGTGCCCGCCCTAGGCTAGGGGGGATCGAGCTTAACTGAACCGTATTGCATTCTCAATAATCCTTTTTTGGGTGGGTTCTCCGGCCCAACCCCTACTCCCCACGAGAAAATCTACTCTTTGTGGAACGGGCAGGAGAGCCCCTTATTGACAATGGTGCAACATCTCAGTTTTACTGGAAATGATGGGTGGTAACGTGACAAGCAATATCAGAGTAAATTTAAAATCTAAAATCGCCTGTCATGCCATATTCAATGAGAATTAAACTTGCTATTGACTGCAAGAGGCTCCGAAGAAGATTCAGGCTCTGAAAATTTTCTATTTCTGCTAGCAAGGCGGCGTTCCGGGTCAATTCCCTCAAAGGTTGGCGGCAACCAAACTCGGACTACCAACAACACTCCCAAAACCAGCAAAAATGCGCCTGTTGATAATATTTGAACCCAGGGAGTTTCCAGCACTCCCCGCACGATAACTTCTCGCAAAACAGATACTATACAAACTTCCACAGCCACACCTATCGAAACCCGCTGCTCTTGTAAATAAATAATTAGCAGGCGAAATAATTCCACCAAAACCAATAAGAATAGAATGTCAGCAGTGACTTCCTGGAAATTCAAAGGAGGTAGCAGCGAGAAGAACATTTCTCGCAGTTCGAGCACCATGAAACAAAACAAACCAATACATAGGGAAATTACAATTAAGTCTTGGACTGTTTCCAGAGCGGTGACGATTAATTGAAGATTCAACCATTGAGGGGGGTGACTGGACGAGTTGTTTAAACGCTTTTCCATTGACAGCTCCTGCAACTTGTTTGACTTCCTTACAGCTTAATTGAACTTAGGTTAATCTTTGACAATTTACAGGTTTAATCTATTTATCAGTCTCATAAAATTTCGCTCGGTTGACAATTTCACACACACTTTTATTTGCCACCCCGGTGGCTTGACATTTAGTGATACTTTATGCTATGTGAAGCCTGCAATAAGTAGCTTTGATATCTAAAAAATACAAGTCTGAATGCTGGAATGCCCCAACTGCTATAAAATATGAAAATTGTAAAGAATTATTTACCACAGCTTGATAAACTCAAGCTAGCGACTCTCGGCTTTAATCATACAAAAGCCGGAAAGTTAGCCCAAAAACCAAAAGTAATCCAGAGAGGATTGAACACAATGGCATTTGAACTTGCACCATTACCCTTCGCCGCTGACGCCCTAGAGTCAGGTCATATGTCGGCCAACACTTTTTCGTTCCACCACGACAAGCACCACGCTGCTTACGTGACCAATCTGAATAAACTGATTGAAGGAACGGAAATGGCGAGCAAATCCCTTGAAGAAATTGTCAAGGAATCTGCTAAAGACCCATCCAAAGCCGGCATTTTCAACAATGCAGGTCAAGTTTGGAACCACAATTTTTTCTGGAATTCCCTCGCACCGGGCGGCGGTGGCACTCCGACAGGAGATTTAGCTGAGAAAATCAACGCCGACTTCGGCAGCTTTGACAAATTCAAAGAAGAATTTAAGACTGCTGCGACAACTCAGTTCGGTAGCGGCTGGGCTTGGCTAGTTTTAGACAACGGCACTTTGAAAGTTACCAAAACTGCTAACGCCGACACCCCGGTAGCACACGGCCAAACTCCGTTGCTGACTTTGGATGTGTGGGAACACGCTTATTATTTGGATTTCCAAAACCGCCGTCCCGACTACATTACTAATTTCTTGGATAATTTGGCTAACTGGGATTTCGCAGCAGCAAATTTGGCTGCGGCTTAGTAGCTTCTGAGTTTGAGGACTTTCGTCCTCACTACAAACTTTATAGGTTTGTAGTGAGGACGAAAGTGGTGATGAATGAGAATTATTTAACCAAACTTGCTATTAGCAGACAAAAACAGCTTTCAACATTCCTTCGCCTCGGTCTGGTTGGAGTTCAAATCCTAGTTTTTTACAGAGGCTCTGCATCTTGTAGTTGCTATTTAGAATGTAGCCAACGATCGCCTCTAATTTCTCTTCCTGACCAATTTGCAGGAGCCGCCTCAATAATTCTGTTCCCAAACCGCGCTGCTGATAGCTATCGCTAACAATCAGGGCAAATTCGGCTTCGTTTGTGCCGTGGAGTTTGCTCAGACGGGCTACTCCCAAAACCCGGTGTTCTGAGGTTTCCGGGTCTTGACGATCGGCTACTAACACCATTTCCCGATCGTAGTCAATAAAACAAATCCGGGTCAAACGTTCGTGAGCGATGCGGTGCTTTAGCTTTACCATGTGAGCGTAGCGCAAATACACGCTCTCTTCCGAAAGTTCTTTGTGGAAGAGTACCATCAGCGGCTCATCTTCTGGGCGAATCGGACGGATCGTGAGGGGACGATCGCCCTCCGTTGACCATGTTTGAACGTATTGAGTAGGATAGGGGCGAATCGCGGGTGAAAAGGCGTTTTCTGTTGTCTGGAGAACAACGCGGGCATCAAGAGCGATCGCACCTTCAGGAGAAACCAACAGCGGATTAATATCAATCTCGGCAATTTGAGGTTGCTCTACAATTAGTTGACTGAAACGAACTAATAACTGTTCGAGTTGTACCAGGTCAATTGCCGATCGACCGCGCACTCCTTGCAAAGCTTTATAGATGCGAGTTTGCTCCATCATCCGCCGCGCTAGGGTGGTATTTAAAGGCGGAAGGGCGAGCGATCGATCTTGAAAGACTTCCACTAATTGTCCGCCGGAACCAAACAGCATCACCGGCCCAAATTGTGGGTCAATACTGCTACCCAAAATTATTTCATAGCCTTCCAACTTCACCATCGGCTGCACGGTTACGCCGAGAAACGCTGCAGGATCGAGATCCCGTACCCGCTGGGAGATCGCCTCAAAGGCACTAATTACAGCCTTAGCATCGCCTAAATTTAGTTGTACGCCCCCCACATCGGTTTTGTGAGTAATCGTCTCAGAATGGAGTTTTAGCACCACTGGATAACCGAGGATCTCGGCAATTTCCACAGCTTCGCCCGCACTCCCTGCAATTTCTGTCGCTACGGTGGGAATGCCGTAAGCTGCCAACAACTGTTTTGATTCGTACTCGGTTAATAGAGTGCGATTGTTTTGGCGGGCGGCAGTCAAAATCTTCGCAGCAGTCGCACACCCGGAAGTCTCGATTTCGCAATCAGCGGGGAGAGATGGCGTTTCGTAGATAGCGCGCAGGTTGTATGTGTACCGCCACATATAGTTGAATAACCTGACGGCGGTATCGGGATAAGGGAAAGTCGGAATATTTGCCTGATTGAGAATTTGCGTTCCCGCTGACACTTCCACACCGCCCATCCAGCTTGCTAATAAGGGCTTTCCGAGTTGGCTGTAAGACTTGAGTTTTTCTGCGGTTTGCGTCGGATTTGTCATCGCTTGTGGCGTCAGGATGACCAACAATCCGTCACTATTGGGATCGGGAGCGACAACTTCTAGAGTTTTGGCGTAAAGATCGCTACTAGCATCGCCCAAAATATCGATCGGGTTGTGATGACTCCACTGAGGCGGCAAAAACTCATCAAGCTTCTGCACAGTCTCCGGTGCCAGAGTTGCCAGCGCACCCCCGTCGCTAATTAAGGCATCAGTGGCGATCGCCCCTGGGCCTCCTGCATTGGTGACGATCGATAGGCGGTTGCCCTGCGGTCGCGGTTGCTTGGCGAGAATTTCTGCCATGTCGAACAAATCGGAAATGGTATGTACGCGCAACGCGCCACAGCGGCGGAAAGCAGCGTTAAGCACGTCATCGCTGCCGGTCAAAGCTCCCGTATGGGAAGCGGCGGCTTGCGCGGCGGCGGCGGTACGTCCTACCTTGAGAATGATGATCGGTTTGTCGATCGCCACTGGGCGGGCGGCGGACAGGAACGAACGAGCATCACCCATAGATTCCATGTACAAAACGATACTGTGAGTATGGGGATCGTCCCCGAAATACTCGATCAGATCGCCCCAACCGACATCGAGCATAGAGCCGATCGATACAAAGGCGCTAAAACCGACATTTTCCCCCAAACTCCAGTCTAGGATCGAAGTACAAAGGGCGCCGCTTTGACTGATGAAAGCGACATTACCCGGACGGGCGATCGTACCTGCAAAAGTAGCATTGAGCCCAACCACAGGATTCATCACACCGAGGCAATTTGGGCCGATAATCCGCATTCCACCCAGACGCGCTTGGGCGAGAACTTGCTGTTCTAAAGCCTCCCCAGCAGCGCCAATCTCTTTAAAGCCAGCAGAAACAATAATTGCCCCTTTCACTCCCGCAGCGATACATTCGCGGATCACTTGCGGCACCCCAGCAGCAGGCGTAGCAATCACCGCCAAATCCACTCTTTCCGGGACGCTAGCAATGTCCGGATAAGACTTGAGCCCCAAGACGCTGTGGCGCTGCGGATTCACTGGAAAAACTGTGCCGCCAAACGGATTCCGAATTAAGTTCCACAGGAGAGTTCGTCCAACGCTTCCCTCTCTCTCTGTTGCGCCGATTACAGCCACAGAGCGAGGCCGAAAAATCAGATCGAGCGGATGACGCTGTTCTTTCCAAATATCGTGAGCCCGATCGCTCGCAGTGCTTTGATTCATTGAATTTATCTGCATAGTACCCTACTTCAATAGATTTCTTGCAAAAAAATATGTGTTATCCTTAAAAGTTGGCTCAAGTTTAGGTCAAACTTTGAATTCTTGGGTTGATGGGCATCTCCTTAAACTTGCCGGGTCTGCTAGATTATAAAATTGGCTCAACTTTCCATAATAGCACAAAATTATTTGGCAACAGGTCTAATTAATCAGCCATTAATATTGCTCTGCTTTCGATAACAATCACCGAATCAAATCCGAACTCTTTTTCGGCTTTTTCTTCATATTCTTCGGGTGTTCGCGGTTCCTGAAAAAAAAATCTCATTTCCCGTTTCCGACAGACCCGCCCTTAAACAACATTTCCGTTGTCCAAGTGTTAGTTGAGTATCCAAATTGGTCAGAGCTTCCTCAACAATAATTCAAGAGGATGTTCTGCCTACTATCTATCTTAATTCTTTCCCGGAAATTAGCAAGTCAATTTTTGTAACAAATAGCGAAGCGCGTATTTAAAATTGTGAAATTAAATATATACTAGATGTAGTGGTCGAAAGAACAAAAGATCGATCGCTAACACAAATTTGAGGTGAAAGCAACCTAAACTGCTACCCATTTAAAGAGAATCCAGAGAGGGGTTCTCCTGCCCGTTCCACAATAAGTGTAGAAAAAATGACTTTTAAATTAGATGCACAACAGCTTATGTTGGCAGAATGGCACGGCTTTACTGAAGGCCACTGGACAAACGAAGTCAACGTCAGAGACTTCATTCAAAAAAATTACACCCCCTATGAAGGGAATGCAGAATTTCTCACAGCACCAACCGAAAAAACCCAGCAGCTTTGGCAAAAAGTTCTGGAATTAATGAAGCAAGAGCGCGAAAAAGGTGTATTGGATGTTGATACAAAAGTTCCCACCTCCATCACGGCTCATGCAGCAGGATACATCGATCGCGACTTAGAACAAATAGTAGGTTTGCAAACAGATAAACCTTTGAAACGCGCGATTATGCCCTTGGGGGGAATTCGCGTGGTCAAGGCCGGTTTAGAAGCTTACGGCTATCAGCTAGATGAGCAAACAGAAGAAATATTTACGAAATATCGCAAAACTCATAACGATGGTGTATTCGATGTTTACACGCGCTCGATGCGTCTGGCGAGACGTTCTGGTATCATCACAGGTTTACCAGATGCCTATGGACGCGGGCGGATCATCGGTGACTATCGGCGCGTTGCTTTGTACGGTGTCGATCGCCTAATTGATGATAAAAAAACCCAGCAAGAATCACTCGAACTAGAGGCGATGGACGAGGCAACAATTCGTTTGCGCGAAGAGTTATCCGAGCAAATTCGGGCCTTGTTTGAGTTAAAAGAAATGGCTGCTAGCTACGGCTTTGATATTAGCCGTCCGGCGGCAAACGCACGAGAAGCTGTCCAGTGGGTGTATTTTGGCTACTTGGGAGCAGTGAAAGAACAAAACGGGGCAGCGATGTCTCTCGGCCGCGTATCGACGTTTTTAGACATTTATTTCGAGCGCGATTTGCAAAGCGGCGCGAGTTCCGAAGTGGAATTGCAAGAACTGATCGACCATTTTGTAATGAAACTCCGCATGGTGCGGTTTTTGCGGACTCCCGACTATAACGCTCTGTTTTCTGGCGATCCAACTTGGGTAACAGAGGCGATCGGCGGTATCAGCGATGACGGTAGAACATTGGTAACTCGTAACAGTTTCCGATTCTTACACACCCTGTCAAACCTCGGTACTGCACCCGAACCAAATCTCACCGTTTTGTGGTCGGAAAACTTGCCGGAAAACTTCAAAGAATTCTGTGCCAAGGTATCCAGCGACACGAGTTCGATTCAGTACGAAAACGACGATTTGATGCGTCCTCAATACGGGGATGATTACGCGATCGCCTGTTGTGTTTCTGCCATGCGAATTGGCAAGCAAATGCAGTTTTTCGGCGCGCGAGTTAACTTGGCTAAGACTTTGCTCTATGCGATTAACGGCGGTAAAGATGAGAAGTCTGGCGACCAAATCGCGCCGCAGTTCCCACCGATTACTACCGAATATCTCGATTATGACGAGGTAAGAGCCAGGTTCCAGGACATGATGGCGTGGTTGGCAAAAACGTATATCAATACGCTGAATGTCATTCACTATATGCACGACAAATACTGCTACGAACGGCTGGAAATGGCATTGCACGATCGCGACGTTTACCGGACAATGGCCTGCGGAATTGCCGGATTGTCGGTGGTGGCGGACTCCCTATCGGCGATTAAACACGCTAAAGTTAAGGTGAGTCGCAACGAGCAAGGTTTGGCAGTGGATTACTCGATCGAAGGAGAATATCCCAAATATGGCAATAATGACGATCGCGTAGACAGTCTAGCCATCGAACTTGTGCAAAGCTTCATGAACGAAATTCGCCAGCACAAAACCTACCGTAGCGCTGTAGCCACTCAATCGGTACTCACAATTACCTCTAACGTAGTGTACGGCAAAAAAACTGGTAGCACTCCCGACGGACGTAAAGCAGGCGAACCCTTTGCTCCCGGTGCTAACCCGATGCACGGCCGAGATTCCTGTGGGGCGATCGCATCCTTATCTTCTGTAGCAAAACTGCCTTACAGTGATTGTCAAGATGGCATATCGAATACTTTTTCGATTGTACCGCAGGCCTTGGGCAGAATGGAGAGCGATCGGACTAATAACCTAGTTGGTCTGTTAGACGGTTACTTCCACGATGGCGGCCATCACATCAATGTTAACGCGCTTGATCGGCAAACATTACTAGATGCGATGGAACATCCAGAAAACTATCCCCAGCTAACAATTCGCGTCTCCGGTTATGCGGTTAATTTCATCAAACTTACCCGCGAACAGCAATTAGATGTGATTAAACGGACTTTCCACGAACGCGTGTAAATTCCATTGGAATCGGCGGTTGAAACCGCTGTCGCGAGTCAAACGAAGTCCGAGCTGAGGGGGACTCAAGAAGCGCCTACATAATTGGTTCTGCATAAGTCTTTTTTCCTCTAGTTTCGCTGTTGAACCATGAGGCCAGATCCCCCCTAACCCCCCTTAAGAAGGGGGGAACAAGAGTATTCTTGAATTCCCCCGACTATCTGGGGATTCAAGGGGAACCGTCCACTTCTCAAAGTCAACCCCTACTCCCCAACAACCGGGGGTATGCGAGGGGGAGCGATCCTCAGCAACCAAACGAAAAATTCGCAAGTTTCTAGGCTTAAGTTAACACCGAGATTCCCTCATCCCTAATCTCGAAACATCACCAACAAACAGCAAATCAATGTCTGGAATTGGTCGCATTCATTCAATCGAAACATTTGGTACCGTAGACGGCCCCGGAATCCGGTTTATCGTCTTCACCCAAGGCTGTCCGTTACGCTGTCTTTACTGTCACAATCCCGACTGTCGCAATTCCCACGATGGTAAAGAAGTAACCGTCGATTATTTAATCGATCAAATTACAAAATGTAAATCCTACCTGCGGAAAGGAGGCGTTACCGTCAGCGGCGGCGAACCGTTGATGCAGCCTGATTTTGTCAGAGAAATCTTTAGCCGCTGTCATCAAATGGGTTTGCATACAGCCCTAGACACATCAGGATTCTGTGTTTTAGAAGTTGCTAAACCGGTTCTGGAAATGACCGATCTGGTTTTGTTGGACATCAAATCCTACATTCCCGAACTGTATTACAAAGTCACCAACGTTTCGATCGAGCCTACTTTAGCAATGGCCAAATATCTCAGCGAAATTGGCAAACCGACGTGGATTCGCTTCGTTCTAGTTCCTCACCTCACCGAACACATCGAAAACGTAGAAAAATTAGCGGAGTTTATTGCCAATCTGAACAATGTGGAAAAAGTAGAAGTCTTACCATTTCATAAAATGGGAGAATACAAATGGGAACAATTAAAACTGGATTACGAACTCAAGGATACACCTCCCGCTTCACCGGAACTCGTGCAACAAACTGTTGATATTTTTCGCAGTCGCGGGGTAAATGCGATCGGAGCTAGCGGTATATAATAATTAAAAGACCGCGTACACAAGTCACCCACAATCGGGAAATTATCTGCGTCGATCTGCCGGTTCCCTACCAATCAAAGATTGAGGCAATAATTTCCCCGGAAATAAACATCAGGTAAAATAACATGAAAGTTACCAATTTAGATGAATTAGAAGCCCTAATTCAAAAAGTGAAAGCAGCCCAAGCTGAATTTGCCACCTACACTCAAGAACAGGTCGATCGCATATTCAAGCAAGTAGCTTTAGCCGCTAATGCCGCCCGCATTCCCTTAGCCAAAGCTGCAGTCAAAGAATCGGGAATGGGAGTCATCGAAGATAAGGCAATCAAAAATCATTTTGCTTCGGAAATGATTTACAACAAATACAAAAACGACAAGACTTGCGGTATCATCGAGTCCGATCGGCATTTTGGCTACGAACGCATTGCCGAACCCGTGGGAGTGCTGGCGGGAATCGTTCCTGTAACTAACCCGACTTCCACCACAATCTTTAAGTCTTTAATCGTGCTCAAGACGAGAAATGGCATTATATTTTCGCCCCATCCCCGCGCCAAATCCTGCACGGCTGCGGCGGCAAAAATTATCCTTGATGCTGCTGTAGCAGCCGGAGCACCACCGGATATTATTGGGTGGATTGATGAGCCAACTGTGCCACTTTCCCAAGCTTTGATGCAGCACCGCGATATCAAACTAATTTTGGCAACTGGCGGGCCCGGAATGGTCAAAGCGGCTTACTCTTCAGGACATCCCTCCCTCGGTGTCGGCGCGGGAAATACTCCCGCCATCATCGATGAAACCGCCCACATCCAAATGGCTGTCAGCTCAATTTTGGTCAGCAAAACTTTCGACAACGGTACGATTTGTGCTTCGGAACAATCGGTGGTTGTTGTGGATGAGGTGTACGATGCCGTGCAACTGGAATTCATCAAGCGCGGTGCTTATTTCCTGAATGCTGAAGAACGGGACAAAGTGCGCCAGGTAATCTTAATTGATGGTCGATTGAATGCCGAAATAGTCGGACAATCGGTGCAGAAGGTGGCGCAGATTGCGGGTTTTACAGTGCCGTCAAACATCAGGGTTTTGATTGGAGAAGTGGAGGCGGTTGGTAAAGAAGAACCGTTTGCTTGTGAAAAACTTTCGCCGATTCTCGCCATGTATCGCGCCAAGGACTTTACTGAAGCAGTAGACAAAGCCGAAGCGCTGATAATTTTTGGCGGACACGGACATACTTCTGTACTCTACACGGCCCCCCACAATCAGAAGCACATTCGTTATTTTGAAAGCAAACTAGAGACTTCGCGGGTGCTGATTAATACGCCTTCTTCTCAAGGTGCGATCGGCGATTTGTACAATTTCCGCCTCGATCCCTCCCTTACCCTCGGTTGCGGTAGCTGGGGCGATAATTCCATTTCTGTCAACGTGACACCCCATCACCTGCTGAATATCAAAACCGTAGCAGAAAGGCGCGAGAATATGCTCTGGTTCCGCATTCCTCCCAAGATTTATTTTAAGTCGGGTTGTCTTCCTGTAGCTTTGAGGGATCTTTCAGGTAAGAAACGTGCTTTGATCGTGACGGATAAACCTTTGTTTGAATTGGGATTGACTAAGGAAGTCACAGATAGTTTGGAAGAAATCGGCATCGATCACTACACATTTTACGATGTGGAACCCGATCCTTCGCTGGCTACTGTTCGCAAAGGTTTAGAAATCTGCAATAGTTTCCATCCAGATGTGATTATTGCCTTTGGTGGTGGCTCGCCGATGGATGCTGCTAAAGTAATGTGGCTGATGTATGAGCATCCAGAAATTGAGTTTGAAGGATTGGCGATGCGGTTTATGGATATTCGCAAGCGGGTATACGAACTGCCGCCTTTGGGTTCAAAGGCAACTATGGTGGCAATTCCAACTACTTCGGGAACGGGTTCGGAAGTCACGCCTTTTGCCGTTGTTACGGATGAACGATCGGGGATTAAGTATCCGCTTGCAGATTATGCTCTGACTCCGAATATGGCGATCGTCGATCCAGAACTTACGCTGAATATGCCCCGGAAACTGACTGCTTACGGTGGCATTGATGCCCTAACCCACGCTTTAGAAGCTTATGTTTCTGTGTTGGCTTCTGAGTATACAAATGGTTTGGCTTTAGAAGCGATTCGTTTGCTGTTTAAATACCTGCCCAGCGCTTACAAAAATGGTGCTAACGATCCGAAAGCGCGGGAGAAAGTACATTATGCTGCTACGATCGCCGGGATGGCATTTGCTAACTCTTTTCTGGGGGTTTGTCACTCAGTAGCCCACCAATTAGGTGCAACTTGCCACGTCCCTCACGGTTTAGCGAATGGGCTGATGATTTCCCACGTAATTCGCTACAATGCAACGGATGTTCCCTTCAAGCAAGCGATTTTTTCTCAAAACAAGTATCCTAACAGCAAGTGGCGTTATGCTCGCATTGCGGACTATCTGAATTTGGGCGGCGATACAGAAGATGAGAAAGTTGAGAAGTTGATCGAAGCGGTGGAAAATCTCAAGCGTGAGGTAGAGCTTCCTAGCACGATTCAGGAGGCGATCGCCAGTCAGGGAATGAGCGATGATTTCTTTTTTGCTCGCGTTGAGGAAATGGCCGATCGCGCTTTTGACGATCAGTGTACCGGAGCGAACCCCCGCTATCCGCTGATTGAAGATTTAAAGCAACTTCTGCTGCAAGCGTACTCTCACGGCGACACTTCTGAGGTCGATCGAGTGTTAACTGTAGTTTAATCGGCGCGGTGCAATAGATTTCTCCTCAAAAGCCTGTCAATGGGGGGTAGGATGCCTAACCCCTACTCCCCACAAGACTTTCTGGAGAACTCTAACGCCGGGCCCGGTGGTGAAAATAAACCCCGAACCGGATCAAAATACCAACTAGGGGTTAAAAAATTGTGAAATTGTGTTATGATGTTAGAGGTAACTATTTTACAAATCTTGTAGTTTCAGTGGCTGTTCGCGCGATGACCTCTTCACCAACCATAGCACCCGTTCGATCGAGTCAAGTTACCCGCAAACCTTATCCCAACTATCGGGTAATAGTTCTCAACGACGATTTCAACACATTCCAGCACGTTGTGGAATGTTTGACAAAATACATTCCAGGGATGACGAGCGATCAAGCTTGGAAACTCGCCAACCAAATCCACCACGAAGGCCAGGCCACCGTCTGGGTTGGCCCGCAAGAGCAAGCAGAACTTTATCATATGCAATTGAGCCGTGCTGGACTGACAATGGCTCCGCTAGAGTCTACTTGAAAAGTGTCGAGAGGGCCGAAAGTTCGATCGATTTTCGGTAATACATCTGAAAGTGAACGGAGATTGGGATTTAAGAGGCGATCGTAATTTTGCCAATCATCCCCGCTTCCGTATGTCCGGCTACCGTACAGCGCAGGTTGTAGGTTCCCGATTTCATCGGCACAAACACCCATTCTGCCATAGCCCCCGGTTTAAGTTCCAATTCGTGAATACTTCCTTTAATTTCCACTTTCCCAGCTTCAACTTTTTGAGTCCAACTCGCATCAGCAAAGTTTTTAGCAGTAAAATAATGTTTCTGCGAACTGGGATTTTTCAGCACTAATTTATAGCGCTTGCCCGATTCAAATTCTAGCAAATTGGGAAAAAACTTAAGTTCCCCAGCTTCGTTACCCAAACTAACAGTAATTTCGGTGACAGGTTGGCGAGATAAATCACCGGCAGCCCTAGCAATTGCCGCCGGCATAAAAATTGTGCTCAAACATAAAATTAGTCCCAGAATAAATTTGAAAGTTTTTTGTAACCGCTGGCTGCGGTAGAATTTCCCTAATTGCCAACCGAGTAAATTGAGCATGGCTGTTATAAATACTGTTAACTATTAACTGACTACTGACTAATGACTACTGACTAATGACTACTGACTAATGACTACTGACTAATGACTACTGACTAATGACTACTGACTAATGACTAATGATTTAATTCGATCGCCAAACTTCATCCCAAGGCCCGCCCCCAACTTCCAAACCCGATAAAGAACTTTGAGCCTCTAAGATAATTCTAGAACGCTGCTTGCCATTTTTTTCAACATTTCCCCCCAACAACTCTCGCAGTTGCAAGCGCAATTCGCCGTGCGTCGTATCCCGGCAGCAAAAAGCCAGACCTTTTTCTGTAGGAGCTCGCAGATAAGTACCAGGACTGTTTGTAGTGGCAATTAACTCAACTTCAAACTGACTGTTTCTCGCCTGCATTTTCCAGCTTCCCCAAGGTTCAATAGTCCAACTAACTTGGGAATTCCAAGGCACAAATTCGTAAAATTTGCCTCGGTAATGCAGACAAATCATTGCTACAGATTCCATCCACCACAGCACGCCCCGCTTGCCCCCGCCAGCAGTTAAAGCTAAATCGCTTTCGCCTTGAAAACAATTGCAATTAACCCAAAACCACTTTTGCGGAAAAGCACCGCCCCAGTTTTTTTCGCTGTAAGCAGGAGCATCTTTAAATTCGTAGCGTTCGTCATTCCAATCGATCCAGCCCGTGGCTAAACCGTGAGCCATTAAAATTTGCCATCCCGGTTCAAATATGGGTAGAAAAGATACCATTCCCGCCGTAGATTTCTGGATTTCCTCAGAGTTTCCCCAGCCATAAATAGGTTTAATTTCGTATTGCCAAAAACAGTGACTGCCACTTCCTGGATCGTGCAGATAACCTTGATTCCAAGTAGCAGTAGCTTGATAGCCTTCTTCGACGCGGCTGTCGAATATTTGCGGATCTAAATATTGGGGTTTAATTTGTAAATCTGTTCTGCCCCAATGTCCCAAACCCAAGCTTTCTCGGTGCGCCCAAAACTTATTTACATCGGGCAAGGTGCGGCACAAATAGCTATCTTTGGGGCCGAGAATTTGAGCAGCACCGCCACTGTAAGGTTGACCGCCTCTGGGGTCTTCGATGGAATACATGAAGGCAAAGGATTGTCCGTGAATGGGTAATGTTATTCGATAGTACCAGCCTTCAAAAAAGCGGCGGGAACTGCCATCCCAGTGGTAGCCGCTGTGGGGAGTTTCAATAGTTTTGAGTTTTGAGAGTGAATTTGACATAAAATTACCAATAGCAGAAAGAAGAGTCATTAGTCAGTAGTCATTAGTCAGTAGTCATTAGTCAGTAGTCATTAGTCAGTAGTCATTAGTTAACGGTTAACAGTCAACAGTCAACAGTCAACAGTCAACGGCTAACAATGCCCTGTTTGGCCAATGCCCTGTTTGGCCAATGCCCAATTCCCTGTTTGCCCAATGCCCAATTCCTAATGACTAATATGATAGGTTATTAATTATGTCTTTAGCACTTTGGCGATCGCCCTTAGCTCGCGCGCTCCACCGCAACCGCAGTCTGGCTTTTGCCCGTTACTTGCAACTAGCAACTGTTCGCGCCACCGGGCGTCCGGCCAACCGCACTGTGGTGTTTCGAGGCTTTTTAGCCGATACTAATCACTTAAAGTTTATTACAGATATTCGCAGTCACAAGGCCGAGGAAATTAACCTCTATCCTTGGGGGGAAATTTGCTGGTATTTCCCGAAAACTCGCGAACAATTTCGGATTGCTGGAAAGCTAGTTTTGGTAGGGGCAGATTATCCAGACGCCCAGTTGTGTTCATCGCGGTGCACAACTTGGCAGGAGCTTTCTGAGCCGGCTAGATCGCAGTTCGCTTGGCCTCATCCGGGGGATGACAAAGCCGAGGCTAGTGCTTTTGATTCTGCTTCCCCAGATGCGATCGAGCCGCTGCCTAATTTTTGCTTGCTGTTGTTGGAACCGGAAACCGTGGATTTGTTGGAGTTGCGGGGGGAACCGCAAAATCGATCGCTTTATCGGCGCGACGGGGAGGGAAATTGGTCTGTGCGATCGGTTAATCCTTGAAAAAGAAGTCAGTAGTCATTAGTCAGTAGT
>NZ_JAUBPT010000024.1:32762-62155 GCF_036700905.1 Microcoleus sp. S13_C3
CATTAGTCATTAGTCAGTAGTCATTAGTCATTAGTTATTAGTCATTAGTCAGTAGTCATTAGTCATTAGTCATTAGTCATTAGTCAGTAGTCATTAGTCATTAGTTATTAGTCATTAGTCAGTAGTCATTAGTCATTAGTCATTAGTTATTAGTCATCACTTAACAGTTAACATTCACCCATGCCCAATGCCCATTGCCCATTGCCCAATGCCCAATGCCCAATGCCCAATGCCCAATGCCCATTGCCCAATGCCCAATGCCCAATGCCCAATGCCCAATGCCCAATGCCCAATGCCCAATGCCCATTGCCCAATGCCCATTGCCCAATGCCCATTGCCCATTGCCCAATGCCCAATTCAAATTTTAGATGCCGGTGCCGTCAAAAAATTCTTGAATTGCTTTATCTTTTAACTTGCAGCTAGGGGTTGTAACTAGCTGTGTTTTTTCGGCTACGGCTACATTGCTGGCTTGGTTTAAAGATTCTGATACTGAGTGGAAATTATGGGAATTGGGAACAGAAGTTAAGGAGACAGATGCTTGAGGAAGCAAACTTTTTACTTGCTGTTCGAGGGACTCGATACGATCGAGCAAAGAGCGAATTACCACAGCTTCCGAATCCGGCAAACTGCCGTGTTCGAGGGGATTGACGCGCACTCCCGATCGATAGACGATGCGGCCGGGAATCCCTACCACTGTACAGTCAGATGGTACGTCGCGGAGCACGACGGAACCTGCGCCGATGCGGACGTTATTCCCAATTTGCAGATTGCCCAGTACCTTGGCGCCGGCACCGACAACTACATTTTCACCCACGGTAGGGTGACGCTTGCCGCTTTGTTTGCCAGTTCCGCCCAGGGTGACACCTTGATAAATTAGGGCAAAATCGCCGATAATGGCTGTTTCGCCGATCACAACCCCCATACCGTGGTCGATGAATACGCTTTTGCCGATGGTTGCCCCTGGGTGGATTTCAATTCCGGTCAAAAAGCGAGCAATGTGGGAAATCAAGCGGGGGATGAAGGGAAGCCCCAACACATAAAGCCAGTGTGCGAGGCGGTGCAGCACTAGGGCCTGAAGACCGGGGTAGCAAAACAAAACTTCCAGCCAGTTGCGAGCTGCAGGGTCGCGGTCGAAAATTATACTGAAGTCAGCTCTAAGAGTCTTTAGCACTTTCGGAGTTACCTATTTTGGTTAAACACGCCACTTTCGATTTTACATTTTACTTGATGGCGGAAGTGAGCGGTCGATCGGGAGATTGGGTAGTGGGAGATTGGGGAAATTGGGGCATGGGGCATGGGGCATGGGGCATGGGGCATGGGGCATGGGGCATGGGGCATGGGGCATGGGGCATGGGGCATTGGGCATTGGGCATGGGGCATGGGGCATTGGAACTGACAACAAATAACCAATAACTAATAACTACTGACAACTGACAACTGACAACTGACAACTGACAACTGACAACTGACTACTGACTACTGACAACTGACTACTGACTATTCCTGTACTGAGATTGTATAGTTAGACTTGACTCCGGGTTCGAGAGTACCTACCCAAATCCTGTAAGAGCCTGCTTGCCAGTCAGAATCAAGTATGCCAGCATCTTTATTCTGACCTATATCGTCTCCGCAGCGCACCGCATTACCGGGGCCTTGTACGAGTAAGGTGGTGTCCTTGCCTCCGCTGTTGACTTGGAGTGTGAGTTTTGAAAAGTTTTGCTGCAAGACTATGATGTGGTCGGGAGTTGGGGTGGCAAAACCCAAACATTTGTTTTTGTGGCGATCGGCGTTGGCTATGGCAGATAGAGAGTACGATCCGCCTGTGGAACCTCTCAAAACTGCTGTTGGGGCTGCAAAACCTCGCGATAAAGTTAAAGTGCCGAAATTGACTGTTTCTGCTAAAACTGGTAGGGCGGCGATCGCAGCGATCGCAGCCAAGAGCGCACCGTTTTTGAACTTGGCTCCCTGATTAAACAACATGGCAATACTCCTCGCTCACAACTTAACATCACAACTCAGAATTTACCCATCGCAGCCCCTAGAATCGAAATTCGGGAGGAAGAATAATTTTTTTTAAATTAGTTCAAAACCTCCTCGCTTCTCTTCCTTATGTCTATCAGGACAATCCCTGTACGATCGCGCTCGCTTGTGCCACTCGGATTTCTGCCACAGGCGATCGACTCATATCCGAAATTGTACGGTGTCAAGATGATAAATTTGATACTCCTAGCCTTGCTGTTGGCGATCGGTTCCCTATTGACACAGGCCTTGGTATTGTTACCTATAGGTCTATCTGGCTGGCTTCACCTCCCTAATTGGCTGAGCCTGGCCTTGATTTTGCTGGCTATTTCTTGGTGCTTGGGGGATTAGTCAACCGTCAGCAGTCATGAGTGATGAGTCATGAGTGATGAGTTATTAGTTGTTAGTCAAAAAATTATCAATCATTCCGCTTCCCCCAAAGGTCAAGCCCAGATTGGGCCCGGTTTGATGATGTATACTTCACAATTGACAATCAGAAACCTAAAATCTAGGATTTGACATCTACCTATAGAATGATGCAACGACAAGTTTATTCGATCTCAGCATTTCACTCTTCTGACAAAAGCCTGGGGGAAACTCCTAAGAAACACGATCGCCCGATACACCGGGCGATCGTGTTAATGCTGGTGGCAACAGGTTTGCTGGGCCTGCACGCTAGTCGGCTGGTGGAATTGCAACTGATACAAGGGAAGCAACACCGGGAACGAGCCGAAAACAATCGCGTTCGCCTAGTGCCCATGCCGGCGAATCGCGGACACATTATCGATCGCAAAGGCAAGTTGCTAGCGGCAAACAATTTAGCTCGATCGGTATATTTGTGGCCGAAAGAACAAACGCCGGAAGAGTGGAAAGCGACAGCAGAAAAGTTGAGCCCGCTGCTTAAAATCCCGGTCGAAGAAATTTTAAAAAAAATAAAAGAGGTCGATCCTCTATCCTACAGACCGGTGCGGCTCAAGCAAGCAATGCCGCCAGAGGTGTTTGTGCCGCTAGCAGAACAGGTGGGACAAATACGGGGAGTGGAAGTCCGGCCAGAAGCGAACCGCTACTATCCCGAAGGCAGTTTGGCGGCTCACGTGCTCGGATATATTGGCGAAGCTACCGCAGCAGACTTGAAAGCTCATCCCGAATATCCGATGGGGATGATTGTCGGTCAAATGGGCATAGAAGCGAGCTCTAACCAGAAGATTGCCGGAGTTTGGGGCGATCGGCTGATCGAGGTAAATGCCCAAAATCAAGAATTACGGCTGATGGGAGAGACACCGCCCAAACCCGGTGAGGCGGTGCAGCTAACCATAGACTTGTCCATGCAAAAAGCAGCCGAAAAAGCCCTGGGGAATCGCCGGGGAGCAGTAGTGGCGCTGGATGTCAAAACCGGGGCGGTATTAGTTATGGCCAGCCACCCGACTTTTGACCCCAATCTGTTTACGCGAAAAATCACTAAGGGTGAGTGGGAAACTCTTCAAGAGCAGGAAGATCCATTTTTGAATCGGGCCATGCAAGGCTATCCCCCCGGCAGCACGTTTAAAATTGTGACTTCCGTCGCGGGCTTGGAGTCGGGCAAATTTTCGCCGGACTCAATTCTGGGTACTTCGTCTTACATTACTGTGGGGGGAATTGATTTTAACGAACACAGCGGCGGTTACGGCGACATCGGCTTTCGGGAGGCTTTGGCTTTCAGCAGCAATACGTTTTTTTATCAAGTGGGGATTAGTACCGGGCCGGAGCAAATTGCTAAGTGGGGACACCGCTTGGGAATTGGCAAGGATACGGATTTGAATCTTTTGGGGCTAGGCGGCGGCGCTCACGGTCAAATCCCGACGCCGGAGGAGAAGGAGAAACTTTATAAAGAACCTTGGTATGCGGGTGATACCGTAACGATGTCGATCGGTCAGGGGTTGGTGTTGGTGACTCCTTTGGAGGCGGCGGTGATGGTGAGTTCGATCGCTAATGGGGGCTATCGCGTGAAGCCTCATCTTTTGACTTCTATGACCGGCACACCGGAGACTCAAGGGGTACATACGGGGATGAAACCTTCAACAATTCAGGTAGTTAAGGAAGGACTGATCGCGGTAGTTGCCGAGGGTACGGGACAGGGGATGAATGACGGTACGATTCCGCTGACGGCGGGCAAAACAGGGACTTCGGAGGTCATTGGACAGGAAGATCACTCTTTGTATGTCGCCTTCGGGCCCGCCCAGAAGCCGGAAATTGCGATCGCCGTGATTGTGGAAAATGGCGGTTTTGGTTCTGTTGCTGCAGCCCCGATCGCCAAAGAGGTATTTCAAGCTTATTTTGGGCAACCGAAAAAGGTGAAGCAGCCAGTAGTTATTAGTCCTTAGTCCTTAGTCCTTAGTCCTTAGTCAGTAGTCATTAGTCCTTAGTTATTGGGAATGGGGAATTGGGCATAGTGTCTTGTTTTTCTTCTTCCTTCTGACTAATGACTAATGACTAATGACTAATGACTACTGACTACTGAGGGAGCATCTCACCTTTGCGGCCAAGCTAGAAATTGGAGTTTTGAGGCAGGAGGCAGGAGGCAGGAGGAAGAAGGAAAGAGGAAGAAGGAAAGAGGAAGAAGGAAAGAGGAAGAAGGAAGGAGCCACAAGAAGGAAGGAGCCACAAGAAGTATTTTTACAAATATGAGATGCTCCCACTAATGACTAATGACTAATGACTAATGACTAATGACTAATGACTAATGACTAATGACTAAGGACTAATGACTAATGACTAATGACTAATGACTAATGACTACTGACTACTGACTAATGACTACTGACTACTGACTACTGACTACTGACTACTGACTAATTCAGCCGCATAAATATAGTAGCTTTGCGAATTCCTGTTATTTCTCCCGTACTGGTGACAGTGAGCGATCGCAAGTGGTCGAACAATGGTCTTGCCGAAAGTTCAATTAACCTCAACAGCGGGATTTGTTTTTCCCAAATTGCCCTGCTGGAGGGCCAGTCTAAATAAAAATAGCCGTCGTTAGATGGCGGTAGCGGTTCAATGCTGGTTTGAAAATCTTGATTGGCAACTAAAGAGCCTGTTTCTGCTGCTTCTAGTGCTGCGTCCATTGCTTCTACTGAAGTGGTGAAAATTTCGTATTTGCCGACGGTGGCTCGGACTCCTTTGGCCTCGGTTTCGATCGCACTTTTTCTATTATTTTCTTTACCATAATTGGGGTTCGTTGTCAACTGCGTCCAAGCGGTAATTTTCTGGTTTCTGAGAGTGAAGCTGCCGATGCTGTATTCTTTGCTGCGGGCAATTTCATCGAGTTTGTCGATCGCCTTTTGGGAATCAGCAGATTTTTCGGCTGCGAAAATCCAATCGGCACTATTTGACGAATTCGGAAGCACTGCTAAAGCGTATTCTCCTTGTACCCAGTCAAATATATCCTGCTGCAGGTTGACGCCCCAAACTTGCTGAATATCTGCGAGGGTGCGATCGACTAAATTTGAGACTTCAGCGTTAGTGGAAACCGCCGATGACAAATCAGCCCAAAAATTCCTTAAGTCGGTGCTGGCGACCGCGAAAGGGCTCGCTGAGGGAATGTATTGCAAGGCTTGCACAGGTTCGGAGAGTGTTGGAGAAGCTGTGTTTTCTCGCGATGTCACTAAAGCAGTTTGAGCCAGCAATCCCCGTCGGTTGACTCCGACAGCAACTGCGAGGGAATTAAGAGAAACTTGGGGATTTTGCTCGGTTGCTGATTGCGGGAGATTGACAAATGCTAAAGCGATTCTGCCTTGAGTTAGCTGCTGCAAAGCTTTTTGATATTCCGGGGTATTGTTGAGATTTAGGTTAGCTGATTCAACGTTATTAATTGCATCTCGAATCACAATCGGGCTATTGGAAAATAAAACAAAACTTTGGTTATTCCCAGAATTTAAATTACCGCCGATGGCTGCTGTTGCGAAGCTGGATGGCAACTTTGAAGTCGGCAGAGAAAACGGGTTAAAAGGCGAAAGCGAAGCAGATTTTTTCTGGGCTATGGGTGCTTGTTTATAATTAATTCTCACGCCTTTATATATTTCCGACTGCACTGTTTTATCGCCACGAGATTGTTGGCGCCAGTAGGAGTCGAGAAATTTTTGGCTGCGATCAACCTTTTGGGAGGAAACTGCCACCAAAAACCCGGCTTGTTTGCCGTTGCTGCTGTCGCCATCGAAATCTGGGTTTGTGACGGCGAGGGTAATTTCGTCACCTATCCAAGGTTGGATATCTCGACTGTAATCCACGCCTGTATTGCCGAGGAGACTTTTTTTGATTTGCTCAAATTCTGCGTGCGATCGACTTCTTTCTTCGGGATTGGCAAAAACTTGTCGCAATGCTTCGAGGCGATCGGGATTTACCAGCATTGAAGCTAACAAAGGTGCTTGTTTCGAGACAAACACAGCCGCAGCAGGAGTAGTTGTCGGCCCGCCGGCGAGCAAATTCAGGGGAGTTTGAGTTGTCAGCCAGTAAAAACCACCGGCACTCAAGCCTAAGAGTGCCAAGACGCCAGCAATGAGGAAAGAAAAGAACGATCGCAATTTCATACAACCAGGACTAATGACCACAGTCTATTATTAACTAGAGTAGCGCATGACCGTAGCTGTCGGCAGATACTTTTTGTGCTGTTCGCAAAACAAAAAGATAAACTAAAATATACTCAAGCTTTAAAACCAAAGTAAAATGCTAACAATATCAACGCCCCCCGAACAGCGAATTTTACTCCCCAATATCAGTTGGCAGTTATATGAAAGCCTCCTAGGGGAACTGGGCAACAAACGTTCCACCAGAATTGCTTATCATCAAGGTCAATTAGAAATTATGGTGCCGCTACCCGAACATGAAAATCGCAACAGGCTGATCGATCGCTTAATTGTAACTCTCATAGAAGAACTCAATCTAGAGTACAACCCCTTTGGATCGATGACGATTAAAAAACGCAGAAAAGCAGCGGGGAAAGAACCAGATTCATGCTATTATATCCAGAATGAAGCACTGGTCAGAGGGAGAACAGAATTAGACTTTGCTCAAGATCCGCCGCCAGATTTAGCACTAGAAATCGATATTACCAGCAGTTCCTTAAATCAATTCGATTTATATGCAGATTTAGGCGTACCAGAAATTTGGCGGTACGACGGACGAACCATCAAGTTTTATCAATTGCAAAATGGCGAATATGCCGAGTGCAATTTTTCCCGGGCTTTCCCGATGCTACCGACTGCAAAAGTTGACGAATTTATCGATCGCTGTCAAACTACAGGCGCAACCACAGCAGTGCGAGAATTCCGGGAATGGGTCAATCGATTTTAGATTTTAGATTTTAGATTTTAGATTTTAGATTTGAAGCATTCACCCCACGAATAAATTTTGGGGGGCAAGTTTCATCGGATACAGGTTTTTTATTTCTGGACGGATGAATCCGGGGGCTTGTATCCTGGATGCTTTCGGTAAAAAATCAAAAAAATCAGTAATTGTGTAGTCTACCACGGCACTCCTCGCGCATCGGAAAAATCGGCATCTAGAACCGCTCCCGGATCGAATACAGCATCAGTTAAATCAGCTTTTCTAAACGACGTTATCGATAATTTTTCTATTTCTTCAACAGCAATAAAAAAGCCGATCGCAGTTAACCCAAGAATTACCCCAGAAACCAAAAACAAGACAATTCCCCTGAGAGTATCTCCGCCCAAAAATGTCACAATACCGCTAGCGCCGATCGCAGCAGCAGCCCCAGCCACGGCCCCCGCCACAATCCCAGCCTCGCACCGAGTCGCAGCAATCGCCGTCGCAGCGGTTCCAGCCACAGCCACAGCCCCCGCATCCGCCCCGGCTATCAGTCCCGTCAAAGCGCCAGCCGCCGTCACTGTCACCGCTGTCACCCCAGCCCTAGCAATCAAATTTCTTACCCGCCTGCGGCTTTGTCCGGTTCTGACACCCTGAAAATTTGCCCCCCTCAAAATCGCCCCGGTGAAATTGCAGCCTCGAATGTCGGAACCGCTGAAATTCGCCCCTGACAAGTCAAGCCCTTTAAAAGAACGGTTCCGCAAGTTTTGGTTAGCAAAATTGAGATTTCGAGGTAAAGTCATTCGATTTTAGATTTTAGATTTTAGATTTTAGATTCACAACCCAAAAGCTTGGGATTGTAGATTTTAGATTATAGATTTTAGATTAAGCAACCGCAGGGCATTTAGAATAAAGCCTGTGGTTTATAACGAGTTTCCATGTCTCCCATCTCCGAATCCCCATTTTCCCCGGAACAAATTGCCGGTGAAAGACTCACACCTGAAGAATATGAAGAAATCGTTCAGCGTCTTGGCCGCCATCCTAATAAAGCTGAATTGGGAATGTTCGGCGTCATGTGGAGCGAACACTGCTGTTACAAAAATTCGCGGCCACTATTAAAACAGTTTCCCACAGAGGGCGATCGAATTCTCGTCGGGCCCGGAGAAAATGCCGGCGTCGTAGACTTGGGGGACGGCTTGCAACTCGCCTTCAAAATAGAATCCCACAACCACCCGTCAGCAGTCGAACCTTTCCAAGGTGCAGCAACCGGTGTCGGCGGGATTCTCCGTGATATCTTCACAATGGGTGCACGCCCGATCGCACTTTTAAATTCCCTACGTTTCGGCAACTTAGACGATGCGAAAACTCAGAGATTGTTCAAAGGCGTAGTATCAGGAATTTCCCATTATGGAAATTGCATCGGAGTACCCACAGTTGGCGGCGAAGTTTATTTCGATCCTGCTTATTCCGGCAACCCATTAGTTAACGTCATGGCTTTGGGTTTAATGGAAACTCAAGAAATCGTAAAATCTGGGGCATCCGGCATCGGAAATCCTGTGCTTTATGTCGGTTCAACTACTGGCAGAGATGGCATGGGAGGAGCAAGTTTTGCCAGTACAGAATTGACAGACAAATCAATGGACGATCGCCCCGCAGTCCAAGTAGGAGATCCATTTTTAGAAAAATCCTTAATTGAAGCTTGTTTAGAAGCATTCAAAACCGGTGCCGTCGTCGCCGCCCAAGACATGGGCGCGGCCGGAATCACCTGTTCCACATCAGAAATGGCAGCCAAAGGTGGCGTTGGCATTGAATTCGATTTAGACAAAGTTCCAGTTCGAGAAAGCGGCATGATTCCCTACGAATACCTGCTTTCGGAATCCCAAGAACGGATGTTGTTTGTTGCCCAAAAAGGACGCGAACAGGAATTAATCGATATTTTCCACAGATGGGGATTGCACGCGGTAGTAGCGGGGACAGTCATCGAAGAGCCGATCGTCCGAATTCTATTTAAAGGCGAAATCGCTGCCGAAATTACCGCGACTGCTTTGGCAGATAATACGCCAATTTATCACCGAGAACTGTTGACAGAACCGCCAGAATATGCTAAAAAAGCATGGGAGTGGACAGCGGATTCCCTGCCACAATCCACAGTTAAAGGTATCGAAATTAACGGCAATTTCCAAACTTGGAATCAGATTTTGCTGACGCTTTTAGATACTCCCACCATCGCTTCTAAACGCTGGGTTTATCGCCAATACGACCATCAAGTGCAAAACAATACTGTTGTTTTACCGGGAGGCGCTGATGCTGCGGTTGTCAGATTGCGTCCGCTAGAACCCTGCCACTCTTCCCTTGCTAATGGGCTGGAAGAACCCCCCCAACCCCCCCTTGCTAAGGGGGGGCTAAAGAGAGAAGATGCTGTTTCTGAAGTTTCTGAAAGCAAACAGGAAGAAGAGGTAATTCCTCTATTTACAAAGGCACAAGGTAGGGAAACTCCAAAACTTTCTCCCCCCCTTAGCAAGAAGGAAGTGCCGCAGCAAGGGGTTATTCCCGGAGTTGCTGCAACGGTTGATTGCAATTCTCGTTATGTTTATCTCGATCCTTATGAAGGTGCAAAAGCAGTCGTAGCGGAAGCAGCGAGAAATTTAAGTTGTGTGGGCGCTGAACCTCTGGCAGTTACGGATAATTTGAATTTTGGCAGTCCCGAAAAGCCGATCGGATATTGGCAGTTAGCGTCAGCTTGTCGCGGGATTGCTGATGCTTGTCGGGAGTTGGGAACGCCTGTGACTGGGGGGAATGTTTCTCTTTACAATGAAACGGTTGATGCTGAGGGTAATCCTCAACCAATTTATCCGACTCCGGTAATCGGAATGGTGGGGTTAATTCCCGATTTGACGAGGCTTGCTGGCCAAGCTTGGCTAAAGAAAGGTGATTTAATTTATGTGCTGGGAATGGGGCGGCACGACACGGATGATGACACGGATACACGGATGGATTTGGGTGAATCTTTGCTATCTGAAAATTCCCAAGCGCACGACACGGAGGATGACACGGATACAGGGATGGATTTGGGTGAATCTTCGCTATCTGAAAGCTCAAAAATCACAACTTCTCCTACTTTGGGATGTTCGGAATATTTAGCGGCTATTCACGGGATTGTAGCTGGGAAACCGCCAAGGATAGATTTTGAGTTAGAAAGAAAAGTGCAATCGGTTTGTCGCGATGGAATTCGGCAAGGTTGGGTAGGTTCTGCCCATGATTGTGCGGAAGGTGGAATTGCGATCGCCCTCGCGGAATCTTGTATTTCTGCTAAAATGGGTGCGGAAATTCATCTCAGTTTCAACTCCGCAAATGTCAGCCGCTGGGATGAAATTTTGTTTGGTGAAATGGGCAACTGCATTGTAGTTTCAGTCGCACCGAAAAATCAAGAAATTTGGGAAGCTTACCTGCAAGAACATTTGACAAAAATGTGGCAGAAAATAGGTTTAGTTTGCTGTCCGGAATCACCTTTGCGGGTTGTGACTGCTGACAATCAAGTGTTAATTGAGGTGGCGATGAGTGAGATGGGCGATCGATTCTATAATGCGATCGAGCGTCGGATTGCATCTGCCTAATCGCATTCCATACAAAGGGCGGTTGAAACCCCGTCTACACAGACGAAACCCGCCTTCGCGGGTTAATGGCTCATACACACGGCGGTTGAAACCGCGTCTACACAGACGAAACCCGCCTTCGCGGGTTAAGAAAAACCCGGCGGTTGAAACCGCGTCTATACATACGAAACCCGCCGACGCGGGGTGCATTTCTTGAGTCCGCGAAGGCGGACTTTGTGTGTGTAGAAGCGATTTCAATCGCCGTTTCTATTTCCGTGTCAATCCCCCAATCAATCGCCGTGTCAATCACCCAATCCCTCTATATAATATGAACAATATCATTCATAAAATAAATGATTTGCTGTATCAATCCCGACTGCCCCAATCCTCAAAACCCTGACGGGCAAACCTATTGCATCAGTTGTGGCCTTCAACTCGTACCCATCCTGCGAAATCGTTTCCGCACGATCAAACTCCTCGGTCAAGGTGGCTTCGGTCGAACCTATTTAGCAGAAGATATTGATAGACTAAATCAACCCTGTGTCGTTAAACAATTAGCACCAAATGTCCAGGGAACTTGGGCGATTAACAAAGCGGTAGAATTATTTCAGCAAGAAGCCAAACAACTACAACAGCTAGGACAACATCCCCAAATTCCATCACTAGATGCCTATTTTGAACAAGACAACTATCTGTATCTCGTACAACAGTTTGTCGATGGGGACAATTTGTTAAACCTTTTCCAAAATCAAGGAATTTGGCCAGAAAACCAAGTTAAGCAACTATTACTCGAACTTCTACCTGTTCTCAACTTTATTCACGAACAAAAAATTATTCACCGAGATATCAATCCTCAGAATATTATGCGCCGTCGCAGCGACGGTGTATTAATGCTGATTGATTTCGGAGTTTCCAAACAGTTGTCGGGAACAGCGATGTCGAGACTGGGAACGCAAATTGGTACGCCTGGTTATTCACCATTTGAACAAATGAAAGGGGGTGAAGCTTATCCAGCCAGCGATTTGTTTAGCTTGGGGGCGACGGCTTTTCATCTACTGACGGGGCTATATCCTTTTGATTTGTGGGTGGATCAAGGTTATAGTTGGACAGGAAATTGGCAGCAACATTTGAAAAGTCCCATAGATAAGCGATTGGACTTGATTTTATCTAAGTTGTTGGCAAAAGATATCCAGCACCGCTATCAATCAGCCGAGGAAGTTTTAAGAGATTTTCAACGTCAGTCAACACCAAATTTTATACAGACTTTAAAAAGGTTTGACTTTGACCCGGTAACAGTTGAGGTGCGGGGTAATATAAGTAGCCGTCAACGCTGTCAAGCACAATTTTTTAGTGAAAATTTAGGTAGCGGTGCAATCTTAGACATGGTAGCAATTCCTGGTGGCAGTTTCGTGATGGGTTCCCCCAATACGGAAGCAGGGCGAAGTAACAATGAAGGGCCGCAGCGTACTGTTAATATCTCTCCTTTTTTTATGGGTAAATATCCCATTACTCAAGAACAGTGGGAAGTAGTGATGGGAAATAACCCTTCTGATATCAAAGGTTTGAAACGTCCTGTAGAACAAGTAAGCTGGAATAATGCTCTGGAATTGTGCCAGAAAATTTCTCAAAAAACCGGCAAGATTTATCGCTTACCTTCGGAATCCGAATGGGAATATGCTTGTCGCGCCGGAACTACAACGCCTTTCTATTTTGGCGAAACAATTACCCCAAATTTAGTTAATTATGATGGCAATTATCCCTACGGTGCTGCGCCGAAGGGACTTTACCGCAAACAAACAACGGATGTGGGGAGTTTTCCGCCGAATCCGTTTGGTTTGTATGATATGCACGGGAATGTTTGGGAATGGTGCAGCGATAAATGGCATGGTAATTATAACGGCGCACCGACTGATGGAAGTTCTTGGGAAACTGGAACAGATAATAACCGAGTGCTGCGTGCTGGTGCCTGGAACTGCAATACGGTCTATTGCCGTAGTGCCTATCGTGGCAGGAATTGGGCGGTCCATCGCAGCAGGCACCTCGGTTTTCGGGTTGCGGTAGCTTCGGTTTCTTCCTCGTCCTAGTTTCCGCGTACTAATGGTAGGCTGCGTCGCATTGAACAATCTACAAATCAAATCGACAATCTCGCAGCGACGCACCGCGAGAGTCAGTCAGGTGCGTCGCCATCTCAAACCTATAAATTCCATCGAATATCCCACAGCGACACACTCTACAAACACTGTTGACCTGCTATTATCAAGATAGACGCATCGTAGGAAAACAACCGATGACACTAACAGAATTACTCCCTACCATTAGAAAACTGTCTGCGATCGATAAACGAGAGTTAATCCGTATTCTCATGGCGGAAGAAGATATCAGTGAGAATATTTTTCCTTTGGAACCTTACAAGACTTACTACTTACCAACTCCCTACGATACTTTTGGCGCTGGTGCAGCTTTGATGCAGGCAATGAATCTGGCTAACAGCGACGAAAAGTGAGTATTATGCGATTTCAATACTCTACCAATCACCCCTCTCAAGATGAGTTTGACAGCTTACCGCGCATTCCCTTGATTCTGCGCCACAATAACCAGAGAGTCGAAGTTGTTGGGTTAGTAGACAGCGGTGCAACAGTGAGTGTATTGCCTTACCAAATAGGAATTCAGCTTGGCTTAGTATGGGATGACAGCAAAGCCATTATTCGACTGGCCGGTAACGTGGGTAATCAACCAGCGATGCCAGTATTTTTCATGGCTGAAATAGGAGAGTTTGCTCCGGTAAGATTAGTATTTGCTTGGGCAAAAAGTGATAGTGTATCATTGATTCTGGGACAGACAAATTTTTTCTTAGAATTTGACGTTCACTTTTATCGTTCTCGGCTTGAGTTTGATATTGAGCTGAAGCGTTAATTTCCACCATAATTTATTGGCACGGTTCACTCCTGTGATACTTATCCTTCAATTCAGTCACAGCCAACTATAGCTACACAATGTGGGTAACGCAGAATTAAGACAATTGACAGAAGATAAGAGTCAAATTTTATCTACTTTGTCCTATCCTTTTCACAATCAAGCAGGTTTGGTTGAGACAGGTTCTTCGCACCTTTTCTACTTTCGACTGGAAGGGGATATTTGTATCGAAAGTCCTATACAATATAAACAATATCATTCATACAATAAATGATTTGCTGTATCAATCCCGACTGCCCCAATCCTCAAAACCCCGACGGGCAAACATATTGCATCAGTTGTGGTCTTCAACTCGGACCCATCCTGCGAAATCGTTTCCGCATGATCAAACTCCTCGGTCAAGGTGGCTTCGGCAGAACTTATTTAGCAGAAGATATTGATAGACTAAATCAACGCTGTGTCGTTAAACAATTAGCACCCGATGTCCAGGGAACTTGGGCGATTAACAAAGCTGTAGAATTATTTCAGCAAGAAGCCCGACAACTGCAACAGCTAGGACAACACCCCCAAATTCCATCACTTGATGCCTATTTTGAACAAGACAAATATTTGTATCTCGTACAGCAGTTTGTCGATGGTGATAATTTGTTGACGCTTTTCCAAAATCAGGGAATTTGGCAAGAAAGCCAAGTTAAGCAACTATTACTCGAACTTCTACCTGTTCTCAAGTTTATTCACCAACAAAAAATTATTCACCGAGATATCAAGCCTGAGAATATTATGTGCCGTCGCAGCGACGGTGTGTTAGTGCTGATTGATTTCGGAGTTTCTAAACAGTTGTCGGGAACAGTGATATCGCGACAGGGAACGCAAATTGGTTCGCATGGTTATGCACCGCTAGAACAAATGCAAGGGGGTGAAGCTTATGCAGCAAGCGATTTGTTTAGCTTGGGGGCGACGGCTTTTCATCTACTGACGGGGGTACATCCTTATGGTTTGTGGACGGAGCACGGTTATAGCTGGACTGGAAATTGGCAGCAACATTTGAAAAGTCCCATAGACAAGGAATTGGAATTAATTTTATCTAAGTTGTTGGCAAAAGATATCCAGCAGCGCTATCAATCAGCAGAGGAAGTTTTAAGAGATTTTCAACGTCAGTCTGGACAATCTCCCGCACCGACACCAATTCCCACAATTCCTGTGATTCCACAGCACTCTTTGCCGTTACGAACTAACACAACCAGGCGAGGTTTCTTGCAATTAGCGGGTTTTGCTGGGGGAGGATTTGCATTAGCTGTGCTGGGTCAAAGTTTGTTGAACAACAAAACTTCTTCATCTTCACCAAATCTTCCACCTTCATCCAAAAATGCGGCCCCATCTCCTAAATCATCAGCTCAAAAATCATCTCCAAAAACTACAGCCAAAAGTTCATCGCCAAAACCATCTCCACAATCTGTAGCAGAAAGTCCATCGCCAAAACCATCTCCCAAACCATCTCCCAAACCCGCACCAGAAACTCCAAAACCTACGCCATCTTCCAATGCTTTAAAAAGCTTTACTTTTGAAACAGTGACAGTCAACTCAACGGGGCAAATCGCCAACCGCCGTCAAGGAAAAGCACAGGCTTTTATAGAAAATATGGGGAATGGTATTACTCTAGACATGGTAGCAATTCCTGGTGGCAGTTTTGTGATGGGTTCCCCCGATACGGAAGCCGGACGAAGTAGTTATGAAGGGCCGCAGCGTACCGTGAATATCCCCGCTTTTTTTATGGGTAAATATGAGATCACTCAAGAACAATACCAAGCGGTGATGGGAAATAACCCTTCTGAGTTCAAAGGTGCGAAACTTCCTGTCGAAAAAGTAAGCTGGAATGACGCTGTGGAATTCTGCAAGCGCCTTTCTCAAAAAACAGGCAAGACTTATCGCTTACCTTCAGAAGCGGAATGGGAATATGCTTGCCGCGCCGGAACTAAAACACCTTTCTATTTTGGTGAAACAATTACCCCGGATTTAGTTAATTATAATGGCAATAATCCCTACGCTGGGGCATCGAAGGGACTTTACCGCAAACAAACAACTGATGTCGGGAATTTTTCACCCAATGCTTTTGGACTTTATGATATGCACGGAAATGTTTGGGAATGGTGCAGTCATCTCGACAACGATCGAAGCGATCGCCGGGTGCGGTGTGGCGGTTCCTGGAAGGACGCTGCGGTGAATTGTCGCAGTGCGTATCGTCTTAGCAATTTGGCGGGCGATGGTTACTCGGACATCGGTTTTCGCGTGGCTTTGGTTTCCGCGTAGTCTCCGGTTTCTGGTGTTGTGCTTTAGTCTCCCGCGAGGACTATTCTTTTAAGACTCGGCAGTTTTAACCTGGTTGATAAATATAGTCCTGGACGCATCAAAAGCTTCATAACCGGGTTTTTTGCGGTTTTTGCGGTTTGTAGCGCGTCTTCTGGGCAAAAAAACTAGGTTCCTAACCACCCGCGCATAAGTCCTATAATAGTTAAAATATGCCAAGGTCACACATCAGGAAGGATAAAAAATATGACCCTCAATCTTCCTCTTCCCGATTCAATTCAAAATTTTATTAACGAACAAGTGGCAATCGGAGGCTACAGTAATGCAGCGGAATACATCTTGCATCTAATTCGCCAAGAACAAGCAAGACTCGCGCGGGTTGAGTCGTTATTGTTGGCTGGTTTGGATAGTGGCAATTCTATAGAGATTACCGATGATTGGTGGGAGCAAAAACGCGCTCATTTGGTGCAGAAACTTGACCGACAGCAGCAATGACTAAACGGATTGTCATTACACCAAGAGCAAGTCAAGATTTAGACGAAAATTTTGCTTATATTGCTCAAAATAATCTTGATGCTGCATTGCGTTTTTTTGATGCAGCACGTCAGACCTTTGCGAGATTGGCTCAAATGTCGGGAATGGGTCGCCTGTATCCGGTTCAAAATCCACGGTTGGAGGGTTTGCGAAGATTGTCAGTTAGGGGTTTTGAGAATTATCTGATTTTCTATCTGTCTTTTGATAACTATATTAAGGTAGTGAGAATTCTGCACGCCGCGAGAGATTTAGAGGAAGTTTTGTCAGGAGATGAAGCTGATTGACTTTGTAGAGTAGGAAAATTTTTCAGGCTGCAAACTCTCCATCCCACCGTTAACTCCTGTCGAGATTACTTAATACTCGATCGCGCCCAAAATTGACATTACATGGCCGCACAGATTCCCATGATGATATAGTATGTCAATCTCACAGAAAAGTCAAGCTCGATCGCCCTTAAATTCTAATATTTCAAAAAGCCCGTGAAGCAATTTTATAATTTATTTGCCATTGCATGATCGCCTATCTCTTCGTTCCCCTCGGTTGGGACGAGAGTTTAACTCTTAAGCGATTTCAAGAGACTGCTGGCGAATTTAAAAGTGGTTTCACCCCTCACCCGTAAAAATAGTGGCTCTGGACTAAATATTTAATTAACCATATAGCTATTAAGTGGTCATAACGAAAGAAAATGCTGCATTCGTGATGTGATGGGTAACACCCTTGGCGAATTCGCCAACAGTATTTTTCAATCGCCGATTCCCTCGCCCACAATTAATCAAGGTTAATATAGGATCAGGGGGCGATCGATACTACAATGCGATTGAACGCCGCATCGCTTCTGTCTGAAATGCTACACGATTTGGAAATAATGACAGATCCGTGGCAAGATTAAGGGAATGTTAAGTTATGCGACGCCTTCGCAAACAAGATTTCCCGCTGAAACTGTCCCCCTAACCCACCTTCCCCATTAGGAACCCACCCATCTATGATTCCCAACCATTCCTTCGCGGCTGACGAGCATTCTAGCAAACCCGACAAGCCCGAGGAAGCTTGTGGCGTTTTCGGTATCTACGCACCGGGTGAAGATGTAGCCAAGTTGACGTACTTCGGTTTGTATGCCTTGCAGCACCGGGGTCAGGAATCAGCAGGAATTGCCACCTTTGACGGTGACAAAGTACACCTGCACAAAGATATGGGACTGGTTTCCCAAGTCTTCAACGAATCGAGTTTAGGTCACTTGCCCGGTAACTTAGCCGTAGGGCACACTCGCTACTCTACTACCGGCTCGTCGCGCGTGGTCAACGCTCAGCCTGTGGTTGTCGAAACTCGTTTGGGAAGTCTGGCATTAGCACATAATGGGAATCTTGTCAATACAAAAGAATTGCGGGAAGAATTGCTGTCTCGGAAGTGCGAATTTGTCAGCACGACGGATTCAGAGGCGATCGCAGTGGCGATCGGCTCCGAGGTAGACAAGGGCAAAGACTGGCTGGAAGCAGCGATCAGTGCGTTTGCTATGTGCCAAGGAGCCTTTAGTTTGACGATCGCCACCCCCAAAGGCGTGATGGGAGTCCGCGACCCCCAGGGCGTCCGCCCGCTGGTAATTGGCATCCTCCCCACAACTCCGGTACGATACGTTTTAGCATCGGAAACTTGTGGCTTGGATATTATCGGTGCTGAATTTTTGCGGGACGTAGAACCGGGAGAATTAGTTTGGATTACAGAGGAAGGTATGGCTTCGTTCCACTGGAGTCAGCAACAAAAGCGCAAACTTTGCATCTTTGAAATGATCTATTTTGCTCGCCCCGATAGCCAAATGGAAGGTGAAAGTTTGTACAGCTACCGACTGCGGATCGGGCGTTTGTTGGCAGCAGAATCTCCGGCTGATGCTGATATAGTCATCGGCGTTCCCGATTCTGGAATCCCGGCGGCGATCGGCTTTTCTCAAGCTTCCGGCATTCCTTACGCCGAAGGATTGATTAAAAACCGCTACGTGGGGCGCACTTTTATTCAACCGACTCAGACAATGCGGGAGTCAGGAATCCGCATGAAACTCAACCCTCTCAAAGATGTGTTGGAAGGAAAGCGAGTAATTATTATCGACGATTCGATCGTGCGCGGTACTACCAGCCGCAAAATTGTCAAAGCCTTGCGGGATGCGGGCGCAACAGCAGTTCACATGAGAATTTCTTCGCCGCCGGTGACTCATCCGTGTTTCTACGGGATCGACACCGACAATCAAGATCAGTTGATTGCTGCTACTAAGTCAGTCGCAGAAATCGGCGCCCAAATTGGGGTCGATTCTTTGGCTTTCTTGAGTTGGGATGGAATGCTGAAGGCGACTAACGAAGACCCGATGAGTTTTTGTTCGGCCTGTTTCACTGGCGATTATCCGATCGACGTTCCAGAAATGGTAAAACGGTCTAAGCTCATATTAGAAAAAGCTGGAACCTAGAAAATCTAAAAGCGAGAAAGCGATCGCCCGTCACTTTCCGCTATTTAGGGATTTTCAAGTTTTTCTGGTAAGTCATTGCCAGAATGTGTGTAGAAATGTTACATTAACTTAGCTTTAGCAATTCTTGCAGAATTGGTGAACTGTAGTGAACAGTCGCTTGGGTATCACTTGCGTGAAACCCAACCCTCGGATTGGAGATTTGAGATTGGAGATTTGAGATTTGTGCTTGAATCTAAAATCGCCAATCTAAAATAGATGGTTTTTCCTTACACTCTCGTTCACAATTCCTGCTCGAAACGCTGTATGCTACCTGCAGACTGGAGGTAGTTCCTCCAGATGTCCACTCTCAGATTGAAGTCGCATTTCGCACCAACAACGGGCACATGAGATTTTTTCAGATAACAGGGTCGATCGCACTAATTTTTCCCACACAAGTATTCCACAAGCCAACTTGCTTGAGAATCGCGGACGGGCTGTTCATGCGAACTAAAGAACTTTAGAAACCCTTGCAGAGTAAAAAATATGGCTCCTTGCAGTTTGAATGTTACCTCACCTGCATAGGGATACAAGCCCCCCACATGAGTCGGGGAGAGCCAAAAAATTTAGATCTTAGTTAAGCCCCCAGATTCATCTGTGGAGTGAATCTAAAATCTAAAATCTAAAATCTAAAATCGATTGACTGTTACAAGGCGGAATGCGGTTTCTCAAGTCAGCTTAAATCGGAAACTTCGTGCAATCAAATACTGTTCTCAATCCCCCGAGCACTCAAGGCTCGTTCTCTCGTACAACAGAGTTACCCTTTACTCTTGCTGATATCAAGGCAGCCATTCCCGCCCACTGTTTTGAACCCTCTGCCGGGAGATCTCTGGCTTATTTCTTTTTAGATATTGGCATCATCGCAGGTTTGTATGCGATCGCCTACACCGTAGATTCCTGGCTCTTTTACCCAATCTTTTGGTTGATGCAGGGAACCATGTTTTGGGCATTGTTTGTAGTGGGTCACGACTGCGGACACGGTTCATTTTCTAAGAGCAAATGGCTCAACAACCTGATCGGACACCTCTCCCACGCTCCAATTCTCGTGCCTTTCCACGGTTGGCGGATCAGTCACAGAACCCACCACGCAAATACAGGCAGCTTAGAGAACGATGAAAGTTGGTATCCGGTATCGGAGAGCAAATACAATCAAATGCCTTGGTACGAAAAGCTGGGACGCTTTTATTTGCTGTTATTTGCCTATCCAATTTATCTATTTCGCCGATCGCCCGATCGAACTGGTTCTCACTTCATGCCCGGTAGCCCGCTTTTCCGTCCGTCCGAAAAATGGGATGTGTTGACGAGTTCCGCATCCTTGGTACTGATGGTAGGCTTTTTAGGCGCGCTAACCTATCAGTTTGGTTGGCTGTTTTTACTCAAGTTCTACTTGGTTCCCTATGTAGTGTTCGTGATGTGGCTGGATTTGGTAACATTCCTGCACCACACAGAAGCCGATATTCCTTGGTATCGCGGTAATGATTGGTCTTTCTTGAAAGGTGCATTGTCTACGATCGATCGCGACTACGGAATCATCAATTCCATCCATCACGACATCGGCACCCACGTAGCCCACCACATTTTCTCGACAATGCCGCACTATCACTTGAAGGAAGCAACGGAAGCAATTAAACCAGTGTTGGGCGATTATTATCGCAAGTCAACCGATCCACTTTGGAAGAGCTTTATTCGCTCTTACTGGGATTGTCATTTTGTCTCCGATACAGGTTCTGGAGTTTACTACGAATCACCTAACAGTCGGCGATCGGCTGAAGTTAAGTAGCTTCAATAAACAATAGAATACGTAAAAACCCGGCTTCTTAAAGAAACCGGGTTTTTCATTATTTTTGCGCGTGTTTCATCAGATGTTTCATATCGTTTCCGGTTGTATCGGAATGATTTAACCGCAGAGGGCGCAGAGAACGCAGAGGGAGAGAATACAGAGATGAATACAGGACGATGCTACCGGATTTGATATCACATCTGGAGGGGTGACAAACCGCCCCAAACCCAGAGTTCTCTTCTTTGTGGAACAGGCCGGAAAGCCTGTTACTGACAATAGTACAACCTCTCAGCTTTATAGACCTCTTTGTCACCCCCCCAGCTAGCTGCATCGAGGTTTTCAGCCTTCATTGTCCCGAAAAAATATATCAGCCACTACTTTTTACCCCAAACATCCGGGATAGCCGACAGTTTTTTAATTTAAGGCTGCGATTTTTCCAAAGCTTGTATTACTACTTCAGCCTTTGCAGTCCAACCAATAATACCGCCTTGGGCGCGAATCATATCGATCGCACTCTGTTTAAACTCTGGAAAGTAACTAGCTGTAGCATCCTCAACGAGTAAACATTCAAACCCCCGATCGTTAGCCTCACGCATAGTTGTTTGAACGCAAACCTCAGTCGTGACTCCAGTAAAAATTAGGTGAGTAATCGCTTTTTCACGAAGAATTAATTCCAAATTAGTGTGATAAAAAGCGCCCTTACCTGGTTTATTAATTACTATCTCATCAGGCATAGGTGTCAATTCTGAGATAATTGAATTGCCAGGTTCACCCAAAATTAAAATTCGTCCCATTGGGCCTCGATCGCCAATTTTCAGTTTACTTTGACCCCGCTTTTGCTTAGATAGAGGACAATCAGAAAGGTCAGGTTGATGACCTTCTATAGTGTGAACAATAGGGAGATGGCGATCGCGAAATGCCTCTAACAACTGCTTTACCGTTGGCACGATCGCCCGTAGTTGGCTGACATCATTGCCTAAAGCTTCACCAAATCCCCCAAGCTCCAAAAAATCTCGCTGCATATCGATGATAACCAAAGCCACCCCGCCAGAGACTGGCAGTTCATAATCATAAGGTTGGGCAGATATTAAGACCATAACGAGATAGGTTTTTCCCAAATTACTAGGACTATGCAGCCAGCTTGGCTGACAACACTGTGGTTACTGTTAGGGGGGTTAATGACAAAGGTTCCGGCTTGGTGTTCGCCATTCTGGTCAGTTTGCGACCCAGTTAGTACATAAATATGTTCAAAACCAGTATGCGTGTGCTTTGGGACACTTGCTCCCGGCTGATACCGCAATAGAGCAGCAGCCGATCCACTTGTGTTGTCACCATAAAGTCGGTAGATTTCAACCCCATCACGGAATGGTTGCCAAGCCAACTCATTCTGCCACGTCGCGATATTAGGTAAATCCTTAAGGAGCAAAGCTTGGTTCAGTAGTTCAGTCATAGGTATTCCAAAATTGATTAGTGTCCTGCCATACTCTTACCTATCTGAACAAAATCTGCATCTGCGATCGCACTTTCATAAGTAAAATTCCCGCCACTAATTACCAAAACCCGATCGGACAACTTCAGCAGTTCATCTAAATCTTCGCTCACCAATAACACAGCTACACCTCGGTTGCGAGCCTCAATAATCTGACCGTGAATGTACTCCACAGCAGCAAAATCTAGACCAAAGCAAGGATTAGCGGCAATTAGTAACCTAATATGTTCGGAAGAGAGTTCCCGCGCTAATACTGTGCGCTGTACATTTCCCCCCGACAGATTGCCGATAGGGGTATCTGGCGAAGGCGTTTTTATTTTGAAAGTATTAATTAAGCTCTTAGCCGCCTGCCTAATTTCTTTCAGGATGAGTAAGATACTCGCTTTAGCTTGAGGAGGGCGATCAAACGTCCGCAGGGCTAAATTTTCTGCCACACTCATGTGTGGCACACAAGCATTATGAAGCGGTTCTTCTGGTAGTGCGAAGACCTGATGTTTAAACATCTCGGCTCGTGTTGCTGTATAAACTTCACCATTAACCAGCACATTTCCACCTGTAGCAGAACGCTGACCAGCCAACACCTCCACCAGTTCCCGCTGACCATTGCCAGAGATACCTGCAATCCCAACGATTTCGCCGCTGTGAACCGTGAGATTTACTCCTGTCAATACCTCCATACCGTTGTCTTTATTAGCATAAAGGTCTTTAACTTCAAGGACAGGAATAGTCGTTGGGGGGGCTGTCTTTTCAACTTGTGTTGGCTCACGCCTTTCACCCATCATCATTTCAGACATATCCGAGACAGTCAGATCCTTTACCAAACCCTGACCTGCAAACTTCCCTTTACGCAGCACCGTAATGCTATCGCAAAACGCCATCACTTCCCGGAATTTGTGACTGATAATTAACACGCTTAATCTTCCAGCAGTAACTTCTGCGCGCAGTAAACCTAAAACCTCATCGGCTTCCTGCGGAGTCAGCACCGAAGTAGGTTCGTCCAAAATCAAGATCCGACTCTGAAGATATATCTGTTTAAGAATTTCTAGCTTTTGTTTTTCCCCAGCAGCTAATTGAAAGACCGGCGTATCTAGAGGAACTCGGAAAGGAGCAGTTTTCATAAAAGCCTTTAACTGCTCGTACTCGGCTTTCCAGTTAATCAAATTAGGGCTATCAAAGCGTGACAAAACCAGATTTTCCGCTACAGTCATCGCAGGCACAGAGGTGAAGTGCTGGTAAACCATGCCAATGCCGTACTTATGAGCATCGCGAGGACTTGCGATCGTGGTTTCCTGCTTATCAATCAAAACTTGGCCTGAAGTAGGAGTATAGAAACCCATGACACATTTAACAAGGGTACTTTTGCCGGCTCCGTTCTCGCCCAGCAAAGCATGAAACGTCCCTGGTTTTAGCGTCATCGAGAAGTTATCAAGTGCAGTCATCGTGCCAAACCGCTTAGTCATGTTAACCACCTCTAGTTCTGGTGGTTGAATAAAGTTTTGAATTTGGAATTTTGAGTTGTCAATTTCCAGTGCTAATTTTCGATCTAGAGAATCAGTTACTTCCGTCATGTTTTTGTCTCCTTTGTAAAGTTTCCAGCTGATCGGCTACTTATGAGATTTAAATTTTTAGTGAGAGCGTCGGGCTCATTTCAATCTTTGAAGTATTAATCTCACGTAGTAATATTTGCCTTCTTATCTGCGTTTATCTGTTTTCATCGGCGGTTAAGATTTAACCCCTGATTCCTACCGATAAAGTTTCACATCACTCTTAAACTCCAATACGCTTGGGCCCGAGCCCGATCCCCCCTAGCCCCCCTTAAGAAGGGGGGGACAAGAACTTACTTAAAGTCAACCCCTACTCCCCTTCTTAAGGGAAATTTAGGGGGATATCCGAAGAATAAACAGTTTTAACTGAACCGTATTGTCTTAAACTCCCGTTCCCACCTAACATAATATAACTTGAGTTTTTCCTCAAAATTCATCATTCAAAGCTTTGATAAATGCTTCTGAATCAGCAACCGTTCCAAACACTCCTCCCTGCATCTGGATCATCTTAAGTGCCGCCAAATGGTTGCCATAATCTGTTGCGCCTGTACAGTCAGATAAGAGCAAACATTCATAACCGCGATCGTTTGCATCTCGCATTGTGGTATGCACGCAGACATCGGTTGTAATGCCAGCCAAGACAATATTTTGAATGCCTTTGCGTTTCAGTAGCAGATCTAAATCCGTGGCATAAAAGGAGCCTTTTCCAGGCTTGTCAATCACCGCTTCACCAGGCAAAGGCGCGAGTTCTGGAATGATTTCCCATCCTGCTTCACCTCGAACGAGAATTCTGCCGCAGGGGCCGGGATCGCCAATTCCGGCGTTAATTTGGCGCGATCGCCACTGCTTGTTTTCTGGTAAATCTGCTAAGTCGGGGCGGTGTCCTTCGCGGGTGTGCATGATATGGAAGTGCTTCGCCCGTGCCACTTCTAAGACTTGCTTGATTGGCTCAATAGGAGCGCGAGTCAGTGACAAGTCGTAGCCCATCTTATCAACATATCCACCAATGCCGCAGAAATCAATTTGCATATCAATTATCAGCAGCACCGTATTTTCTGGGCGCAAATCGCCATTGTAAGGATAAGGATATGGTTCAGCTTCTACAAAACGTCCCATGTTTATCTTCCTTGCGATAAATTCTTGTTTTACGTGTTAGTTCCTAAAGATCCAGGCGCGCCTGTCAAAGTTCGTTTCGGCGAACAAGTAATAATCATGATCGCCAGCGTCAGGATGTAGGGCGAAGCATTGAATAAGTAGTAATAGGAATCGACCCCTACTGATTGCAAAGCCGGGCCGATCGCCTGCGCCCCCCCAAAGAGCAACGAGGCGTATAAGCACTGAACTGGATTCCAACGGGCGAAAATTACCAGCGCTACCGCCATGAGTCCTTGACCGCTAGAGATGCGTTCTGTCCAACTACCGGGATAGTAAAGGGATAAATAAGCACCACCAATTCCAGCTAAGAAACTGCCTGCGATAATGCAGAGCATACGAACTTTATTAATGGAGATTCCCATTGCTTTGGCAGCATCGGGACTATCCCCAACTGCACGAATAAATAACCCCCAGCGAGTTGATTTAAAGAACCACTGCATTAAAGGGGCGATCGCTACACCTAACAAAAATAGGGGACAAATTTGTAGCGCTGATTGCACCGGAGGCAGATGACTCCAAGCACCCAGAGGTAAACTAGGCAACTGGGTGGCACTTGGTTGAATAAAAGGTTTGCCAAAAAAGAAAGCAATGCCGCTACCAAAAATAATCATGGCGATGCCTACGGCAATGTCGTTTACTTTTGGTTGTATGCACAGCCAAGCGTGGATACAACCTAGTACCATGCCCGCTAGACCAGCGGCTAAAACACCTAACCAAGGCGATCCAGTTTGATAAGAAATAGCATAGGCACTCATCGCACCCGTTAACAGTGTCCCTTCTAAGCCCAAATTAATCTTGCCGCTTTTTTCAGTCAGGCATTCGCCCAAACTGACGAACAAAAATGGAGCGCTACCCCGCAAAGTTCCTGCTAAAATACCTAAAGGTACTCCCCACCAACCTAATACTTCTGCTGCCATTGTTGATTCCTCCGATTTGAGATTTTGGCTTAACGTAAGCTGTTCGGCATTTAAAAGACGATAGTATGGTGCGTCAGTACAGAAGTGTTGCCCTTGTAAGCGTAAGTCTTCTAACTGACGCACCCTACAAGCCTCGTTAGTGGTTTAAATGCGTAACAGCTTATTGCTTAGACAGTGGCTATTGATGGCTGCTCGCTAGAAGGTGGCTGCTGAGGGCGATCGGTTGATCGTTCTTTGAAAAATGGCAAACGTCCGTAGAGCGATTCGCTATACAGAACTACCAAAAAGACTAACCCTTGGAACACTAAAACCGTTGCATCGGGCAGTCCATGTGCTCGTTGCAAGATGCCACCACTAGCAAGAATGCCGCCAAGCAGAATTGCCACAATAGTCGCAGCAAGAGGGTTGTGTCGAGCAATGAATGCAACTAAGATACCGCTGTAGCCATAGTTAGCATTAAGTGATTCGTTAGCTCGACCATGCACGGCGGCGACTTCCACCATGCCTGCCAAACCCGCACAAGAGCCAGCTAGGAAACAGATTGCCATTGTCAACTTGCCGACAGGAAGTCCGGCAATTCGAGCAGCGCGGATGTTACCTCCAGCCGTTCTAGCTGCAAAGCCAAATGTAGTACGTTGGATCAGGAAGTAGGCGATCGCACAAGCAACCAACCCATAAATTAGACCGTAGTGAACGCGGGTTCCTGGAATATTTCCTAACATATTCACATCAGGAATTGGGTAACTAGAAATTTTATTGACACTGCTGGGGTCACGCATCACGCCGCCGACTAAATGATTCAGCAGGGCGATCGCAATATAATTCAACAACAAGCTGCTAATTGTCTCATTCACTGCCCGGTAATAGCGCAAAGCTCCCACTGCACCAATCCACACACCTCCACAGACAATTGCTGCCAGCGCCATTGCAATTTGGACTAACGTCGGCGGTGCAGAAGATAAAGCCAGTCCAGTGGCTACAGCCCCCAGACCCCCAACTACTAAAGCGCCTTCGTTGCCGATAATCACCAACCCCAAACGGGCAGGCAAAGCCGTACACAGGGAACTCAACATCAACGGTGCAGCCCTGATCAGGGTGTTTTGGAATGAATGCCAACTGCCAAACGCTGCTTTGTAGATTGAGGCATAGACAGCAAAGGGATTAGATCCAGCCGCAGCACAAAAAATTCCAAATAATACCAATGAGAAGAGGATGGCGGCGATCGGGATACAAACCGCTTCCAAAGTTGTACGCCAGTTTTGACGGTTAATCATCATCATAATAAAACATGAATTACTAAGAAAATGATGAGTGTTGAATGAAAAACTTGCTTGTATAGCAGTTGCCGACGGGCGTGAAATACTTTCTTAGGAATGAGAATTAAATAACTTACAATGCGTGATAGTTCTTGTGGGATGGGCGTCCCGCCCGTCCAGAAAGGGCGGGCTATAAGCCCAACCCCTACTCCCCACAAACTTCTGTAAATTATTTAATTCGCGATCCTAATTAACTCGTAACTTTGCCGATGACGCCTGATGCCAGCCAATTCATCTTTTCTAGTTCTGCGTCTTGCTGCTTGTAATCCTTACCTTCAGCAATCACAACTTTCCCGGTGTTATCTTTTATTTCCCCCTTATAAATGACCATGCTGCCATCAAGAAACTTACTCTTAGCAGCATCAGCATCTTTTTGCGCTTCGGCAGTTACGGCGCTACCGTAGGGCGACAGCTTCAAAAAACCATCCTTCAAACCACCACGTACTAAATGGGGAATGCCTCCGTTCATTAGCGTCTTGCCAGCATTAAGCATTTCAGCATACTTAGAATAGACATTCGTCCAGTCCCACTCGGCACCTGTTAAATATCCCTTGGGCGCAAGTTGGGCTTGACTCGCATGGTAGCCAGTACAGAAAATGCCTCGTTTCTCAGCCGTTTCTATCACCACTTTGGGGCTATCTACGTGACAGGTAATTACATCAACACCCTGGTCAGCCATACTATTAGCAGCATCAGCTTCTTTAACAGGCAAAGACCAATCTCCTGTAAAAATCACCTGAGTTGTAACTTCTGGCTTAATGCTACGTGCCCCTAAAGTAAAGCTATTGATATTGCGTAATACTTGCGGTATGGGTTTAGCAGCAATAAATCCTAATTTTCCGGTTTTAGAGGCGTGGGCGGCAACAATGCCTGCTACGTACTCACCCTCATCAATGTAGCCAAAATAGCTGCCAACGTTATTTGGATGCTTACCTTCCTGATAAAGTCCACCGCAGTGGAAGAATTGTACCTCCGGGTAATCCTTTGCCAGTTTGAGAATATGGGGGTCAAAGTACCCGAAGGACGTAGGGAACAGAACCGTTGCCCCATCCTGTTCAATCATGTTCCTCATGGTTTCTTGTACCGATGTAGTTTCAGGAACATTTGCTTCCTCTACGGTTTTTACCCAGGCTAATTTTGAAACCCCAGCGTTCCCTTCGGCTTGGGCTTGATTGTAGCCGTAGTCATCTTTGGGGCCAACATAAATAAATCCCATCACAATTGGCTTATCTTTTCCAGGCGAGTTTGCTTGAACCTCTTTAGCAGGAGTACATCCAGTCCAAAGGCGCGAGGTGACTGCAAACGCTGTAGTAGATAAAATCCCACGAATTACTTGACGCCGAGGTATAAACAATGACTTTTTGGTACTCATTCTCTATGTTCTCACTAAAAGTATTTAAGAGGAATTCATAGCTAAGCTGTAACGCTTATACTTGCTGGGAATTGCTAGATAGATTCACGCTACATTGGCCAGCTTTTAGTCGAGCTATTCAGCAATGAGATTAAATGCGTTAATAACTATTTACATTCACATCACATCGTGAATTTAATGAAAAAGATACATGGTAAACCAAAACTAATTCTAATATAAAATTAGTTTTGGCTGGAAAGGTTCTTTTAGGAAAGTCGAATCCCCTAAAAATTAATGATGTTTATCATATCCCAATTACTTTTAGTGGTAACTTTTTTTATAAAAACTTAATAATATTCGCCAAATTGTCTCCCAAAAAGTTCGCTAGAAACAAAATTAAACAATAATGTTCACCACAAACAAAAAATATTTTTTTAGTTCGGACACGCAACTAGCTTTTTAGTCTTGGACGCAACTTAAAAATAAGTCTAGGCTGAATCAAAAACAATAGAAATCGAGCTTATAAAATCAGAAAAAATGTTATTGATTTCTAATAACAGTCAATAATCCGAGCAAGTTTTATGAGGACTGAAGTCTTCACTACCAACTCTATAACGGTGGGAGCATCTCACCTTTGCAGCCCTCCGCTAGAAATTGGAGTTTTGAGGCAGGAGGCAGGAGGCAGGAGGCAGAAG